>DAOPZV010000006.1:0-41105 GCA_035353575.1 Prolixibacteraceae bacterium
TTTTCCTATGATTTTTTTCAAACAAAAAAGCCCTGAACCTTTTCGATTCAGAGCTTTCGGGAAATTTATATTTTCAGCAGAGATTAATCGGGCAGGTAACCGCGAATAATTCCTCGTTTCGAGTCTTTAATAAAGAGCAATACTTCGTCGCGTTCGGGCGAAGCAGGCATTTCGGCTTCAATAATTTCAACGGCTTGCGAGATGTTCAACCCCTTCTGGTAGATGTAACGGTAAATTTCCTGCACTTCGCGGATCTTTTCGTTGCTGTAGTTGCGGCGACGCAATCCGATTGAGTTGATACCTACATAAGCCAATGGTTCGCGACCAGCTTTGATGTATGGAGGAACGTCTTTACGAACCAACGATCCACCTGAGATCATTACATGCGAGCCAACGTGAACAAACTGGTGTACAGCCGACATTCCACCTAAGATAGCGAAGTCGTCAATCACCACTTCACCGGCCAACTGGGTGCTGTTTACTAAAATTACATTGTTTCCAACAACACAATCGTGGGCTACGTGCACATAAGCCATCAGCAGGCAATTGCTTCCTACAACGGTTTTTCCTTTTGCAGCAGTTCCACGGTTGATTGTAACCGATTCGCGTATAGTTGTATTGTCTCCAATTTCAACAGTAGTATATTCTCCCCTGAATTTCAGGTCCTGAGGTTCGGCACCAATTACTGCTCCCGGAAAAATCCGGCAGTTCTTGCCAATGCGTACACCAGGCATAATGGTAACACTCGACCCGATGCGGGTTCCTTCACCAATAACAACATCTTTGTCAATCGACACAAAAGGTTCAATAACAACGTTGTCAGCGACTCTCGCTTCCGGATGTACGTAAGCTAATGGTTGTTTCATCTTTTCTACTATTTTTCTTTAATTAGTTCATTTTTACAATTTGAGCCATATAATCACCTTCGGCAACAATTTGGTCACCTACATAACACAATCCGCGCATTTCGGCAATTCCCCTACGTATCGGACCGGTAAGAATGATTTTAAATATTATAGTATCACCAGGAACTACTTTCTTCCTGAATTTTACGTTGTCAATTTTAAGGAAATAAGTTGAATATTTTCCTACCAGGGTACGAAGTACAAAAATTCCACCGGCCTGAGCCATTCCTTCAACAAGCAAAACGCCCGGCATTACAGGCTCTTCCGGGAAGTGTCCCTGGAAAAAAGGTTCGTTAATGGTTACATTTTTAATACCTACAATGTAATCTTTCTGAATGTCGATGATGCGGTCAACCATCAGGAAAGGGAAACGATGCGGTAAAAGTTCTTTAATCTTGTTTACATCCATCAATACCGGTGCATTGGGATTGTAAACCGGAGCTTTATCGGCCGATTCTTCTTTGCGAATGGCTTTCTGGAGCATTTTTGCAAACTCGGTATTGGCGTGGTGCCCCGGTTTGGTTGCGATAATGCGTCCTTTAATGCGTTTACCAGCCAGGGTAAGGTCGCCAATTACATCGAGCAGTTTATGACGGGCACATTCGTTATCGAATTGCAGGTCGATGTTGTTCAAAATTCCGCCCTGTGCTTTTACGTTAACATGTTTGTGATTAAACAAATCGGCAATGCGGTCGAGTTCTTCCTGAGAGATCGCTTTATCCATGATGACGATGGCATTGTCGAGGTCGCCGCCTTTTACAAGGTTGTTTTTCAGCAAAAACTCGAGTTCGTGCAGAAATACGAATGTGCGGCATTTGGCGATTTCAGTTTTAAAATCGGCCAATGCTCCAAGTGAAGCAAACTGGTTGTTCAAAACTGATGAATCGAATGAAATCAAAACATTCAGGTTATAATCGTTGTCGGGTAGGGCAATGATTTCTGAACCTGTTTTTGGGTTCTTGTAAACGATTTTTTCGGTGATTGTAAAATATTCGCGTGTGGCATCCTGCTCTACAATTCCGGCTTCTTCAATGGCCTCAACAAAATAACGCGAGCTTCCGTCCAAAATTGGAACTTCGTCGGCGTCGATTTCAACCAAAACGTTGTCAAGGTCCATTCCGGTGAGGGCTGCCAGGCTGTGTTCGAGTGTGCTTATTTTTGCTTCTCCAATTCCAATAACGGTACCTCTTGATGTATCAATAACATACTCGGCACTAGCCGGAATAATCGGTTTGTTTTCAAGATCGATACGTTGAAATTTAAATCCGTGATCAACGGGGGCGGGTTTAAAGGTCATTTTAACCAAACAGTTAGTATGTAACCCCTTCCCACTGATGGAAAATTCTTTTGCTAATGTCTTTTGTTTAACTGTCATTTGTTACTGATTATTCTTCAAGCTTGTTTGCGAGTTGCTTAACTTGTTTCTGCAACTCAATTACCTGGTCGCGTAAGCTGGGTAAGTTTCTGTATATAGCAAACACCTTGGCTGCCTGAGCAATATCCATAGCTGGTGCTCCTAAAACTGTTTTATTCGATTTTATACTGCTGTGAACGCCCGACATGGCTCCCATGCTCACATTATCGCCAACAGTAATATGTCCGGCAATTCCCACATGTCCGCCAAACATACAGTTTTTACCAACTTTTGTCGATCCGGCAATACCTGTATGTGCAGCCATTACTGTGTTTTCTCCAACTTCAACATTGTGGGCAATCTGCACCAGGTTATCAATTTTGGTTCCTTTTCTTATTATTGTCGAACCCATTGTTGCACAGTCAACGGTTGTGTTGGCTCCAATTTCAACATTGTCTTCAATAACAACGTTGCCTACCTGCGGAATCTTTTTGTACGATCCGTCTTCGGTTGGGGCAAAGCCAAAGCCATCGGCACCAATCACAGCGCCTGAGTGGATAACACAAGCTTCACCGATTTTAGTGTCTTCATAAATTTTTACTCCGGCAAATAAAATAGTGTCGTCGCCAATTACTGTATTGTCGCCAATATATACCTGCGGATAAATTTTTACGTGGTTACCAATTTTTACGTTTTTGCCAACGTAGGCAAAGGCTCCAACATATATGTCTTTTCCTGTTTGGGCTGAAGGATCGATGAAAGATGGATTTTCGATTCCGGTTTTGTTTCCTTTTGCCTGCTGGTAAAGTTCCAGTAACGATGCAAAAGCTTTGTAGGCATCCGGCACGCGAATGAGCGTTGTACTTACCGGGGCTTCAAGCTCGAAGTTTTGGTTTATAATTACAATAGATGCTTCAGTTTCGTAAAGATACTTATTGTATTTAGGGTTGGAAAGAAATGCTAAAGTTCCGGGTCTTCCTTCTTCAATTTTTGCTACATCAAAAACTGTAACATTAGGATCTCCATCAATCGTACCACCCAGAAAATCAGCAATACTTTGAGCTTTAAATTCCATAATCTTTAAAAATTTGCCGTGCAAAAATAGTGTAAATTACTTAATGTCCAATTCTTTCGGGTAACAGATGAAATATTTCCTCACAGTTTCCGAAAAAACCGAAAGGTTAATGTCCGACGCATCGGCTATGTCACTCATCTTGTTGTTCTTAAATAAAACATTAATTTTTTCGCTGGAAGCCTTGTTGTACGCGCTGTTCGAGATTGTATCGGCAATCAGGAAATATTTCATCTGATCGTCGCATATTTTAAAGTGCGAACAAATTCTTTCTTGCAGCGACAATATTTTGTGTTCTGGAATAGGTTTCTTGCTGATTTTGATTTTGTACAGCCTCCTGTTGATAATGCAGCGCGAAAGGTACGAAAGGATTATATCCGGGTGGTTTTGCCATTCTTTTATCGACGCAATGATGTCGTTGTCGTCGAGGCTGGTGAACAAGTCGAGGGTTGCCCTTCCTGCAATGATGTTGTTGTTTTTAAAGTCCTCGGGAGTCAGTTGATGCGATAGAAATACTTTGAAAACGGGAGTTGCAAATACTTCGGTTCCCTGCAAAACCAGTTCGCGTGCACGGGCAAGCGCATTGATTAAAAGATACTCGGCCGAAATAACTGTTTTGTGCAGGTAAACCTGCCAATACATCAGGCGGCGGGCAATCAGAAAGTTTTCTACTGAATAGATTCCTTTGTATTCGACCACCAACTCATCATTTTTTACATTCAGCATTTTAATGATTCGTTCCGATCCGATAACTCCTTCGGAAACTCCCGAGAAAAAGCTGTCTCGGCTCAGGTAATCAAGCCTGTCCATATCCAGCTGGCTAGATACCAGTTGGTGCAGAAAATGCCGATGGTACTTGTCCGTGAAGATTTGAATAGCCAGGTCGAGTTTCCCGTCGAACTGGCGGTTCAGCTCTTCCATTAATAATAGGGAGATGTTTTCGTGGGGCACATTGGGCACCAGCGTACTTTCAAGTACATGTGAAAAAGGGCCATGACCAATATCGTGCAGAAGAATTGTTGCTGTGACGGCATCGGCTTCCTCGTCAGAAATTTCAAGCCCTTTTAGTTTTAAAATGCCTATGGCAGAGCGCATCAGATGAACAGCTCCGAGCGCATGTTCAAACCTGGTGTGGTTCGCTCCCGGATACACCATACACGATAAACCAAGCTGTTTAATGCGGCGTAGTCGTTGAAAATAAGGATGTTCAATTAAGTCGAAGACAAGTTCGGAGCGGATATTAATGAAGCCAAAAACGGGGTCGTTAATTATTTTCTTCTTGTTTGTTTTCAATGTATTGGGCAACTAAAACATTCACAAACATAGTAAAAATATACAGGTGTTAAAAAGTTGGTGAAACAATTCCCTGATATGGTTTAGCTATTTGCAATATATTTCAGGGTTAAAAAGAAACCTTAACGAATTGATTTTGACAATTTAATTAATTTACTATCTTTGTCGCGTCAATTTTTGGGAAAACCAGAGGTAGGGGATCGCAAGTCCCCTATTTTATTACACAACTATGATCGACAAAAATAAAATAGCAGAACTTGTTAACGAAAAGCTTTCGGACGAACAGTTTTTGGTCGATGTAACAGTTTCGGCAACCAATGTGATTCACATCATGGTTGATAGCGATACCAATATCTCGATCAATCAGATTGTTGAAATCAGTCGTTTTGTCGAAGGAAACCTTGATCGTGAAGCTGAAGATTTTGAGCTGTCGGTATTCTCAGCCGGATTGAGCGAACCGTTCAGGCTGGTTCGTCAGTACAAAAAGAACCTGGGAACGGAGATTGACGTATTATTGAGCAATGGAAACAAACTGAGTGGTGTACTTACGAAAGTTGAGGAAAATGGAATCAGCCTCGAAGTTACAACCAAGGAAAAAGTAGAAGGATCGAAGAAAAAAGAACTGGTAACCCGAGTTCACAACTTTGATTATAAGGAAATTAAAGAAGCAAAAAAAATATTAAAATTTTAAAACCGGGACGATATGGAGACTCTTAATCTTATCGACACCTTTGCCGAATTTAAAGAACTGAAAAACATCGACCGCGCTACAATGATGAGCGTGCTTGAAGATGTTTTCAAAAATGTTCTACAGAAAACTTACGGCACTGACGAAAATTTTGACGTGATCATCAACATCGATAAAGGTGACTTTGAGATTTGGCGAAACAGGGAAGTTGTTTCTGACGAGGATTTTGAAGATCCGAACAGGCAAATCACCCTGAAAGAAGCCAAAAAAATTGATGCCGATTATGAAATTGGAGAAGAAGTAACCGATGAGGTAAAGCTGGCTCAATTTGGTCGCCGTGCAATTCTGAATCTGCGTCAAAATTTGGCAAGCAGAATCATGGAGCTGGAGAAAGACCATATTTATAATAAGTACAAAAATAAAATCGGTGATATTATTGCCGGCGAAGTTTATCAGGTTTGGAAAAAGGAAATCCTGATTCTCGACGACGAAGGCAATGAACTCATTCTCCCGAGAACGGAGCAAATCCCATCTGATTATTTCAGAAAAGGCGATAACCTGCGGGCAGTAGTATATAAGGTTGAATTGCGAAACAACAACCCGTTAATCATCTTATCACGCACATCGCCGGTTTTCCTCGAACGCCTGTTCGAACTTGAAGTGCCGGAAATCTTCGATGGGCTAATCACCATTAAAAAGATTGTACGTGTTCCGGGCGAACGAGCAAAAGTTGCCGTTGAGTCATACGACGAACGCATTGACCCGGTTGGTGCCTGTGTAGGTATGAAGGGATCGCGTATTCACGGTATTGTTCGCGAACTGCGTAACGAAAACATCGACGTAATTAATTATTCATCCAATATGCAGCTGTTTATTCAACGCGCGTTGAATCCAGCCAAAGTATCATCAATCAAATTACACGAAGATACCAAGCGCGCCGACGTTTACCTCAAACCAGAGGAAGTGTCGATGGCGATTGGTAAAGGTGGTTTGAATATTCGTTTGGCAAGCCAGCTCACCGGTTACGAAATTGACGTTTATCGCGAAGTAGCTCAGGACGACGAAGATGTTAATCTGGATGAATTCTCGGATGAAATTGAAGGCTGGGTTATTGATCAGCTTAAGTCAATTGGTTGTGATACAGCCAAGAATGTTTTGAGCTTATCCCGGTCAGAACTGATAAAGAGAACAGATCTCGAAGAGGAAACTATCGACGAAGTTCTTCGGATATTAAGAAACGAATTTGAATAGACTGCAAAGTTTATTTGAATTTTTAGCTTGAAAATTAGGGCAATTTAGATTTTGAATGTAAAATTGCACATCGTTAATTCCTTAAATTAATTTTGAGGCATATTTAACAGGGAGGTTTATGGTATTAGGTAGTATAAAACGTCTGAGTAAAGTAGCGCGGGACTTTAATGTAGGTATCTCCACCATCGTTGATTTTCTGCACAGGAAGGGTTTTGACATAGGTTCAGACCCGAACAGCAAAATTTCGGATGATGCATTCACCCTGCTCGAGAAAGAGTACAAAGGAGACATCAGCCTGAAAAAAGAGTCGGAGAAAATCAATCTGAAAAGTCATCGTGGCACCCACGAATCAATTTCATTGGAAGATGTCAAAGATGCTGGTCATAAGCATCAGGAAGATGATTACGAGGACGATGAAGTTATCATTAAAGGCCATTCTCCCAAAAAAGTTGAGCCAACCCCAGCGGCAAAGCCCGAGCGCAAAGATGACTTTATTGCCGGACCACGTCACGAAATTGAAGCACCCAAAGTGCTGGGCAAAATTGACCTGAATAATTTAAGCGGCAAAAAGAAAGAAGAACCGGTAGCGTCATCAGATCGGCCAAAGCCTGTGGTTCAAAAGCCTTTGGTGGAAGAAAAACCAGTTCAGGAAACAAAAATAATACCTGAAGAAAATCCACCCAAACCAGTTCAGGTTGTGAAGCCAGCAAAAGTCGAGGAACCGGAAGTCGATAATTCTTCGAATGTTGAAGAAAATCGTTTTGATTCGGACGTTTTAACAACAAATGTACCGAAAGTTGAAGAAGTTAAAGTGGTTGGTCGCATTGATCTCGATATGCTGAATCAGAAGACCAGGCCTGCAAAGAAGAGCAAAAAGCAAAGGGAAGAAGAGCGCAAAGAGCGCGAACGCGCCCGTCGCGATATGCAACGCCCGGTTCAGACTGAGCCTGTGCAGAGCGAACGTCAGACTGAAGAACGTGAAGGTCCGGTTGTAATTAAAACCAGGGTTGAAAAGTTATCGGGCCCAACGGTTGTTGGTAAAATAGATTTGCCTGAGGAGAAAAAGCCAAATACAGGCAATCAGGATCAGAACCAGCAGCAAAATCGCAAGAAAAAACGGAAACGCATTTCAAAAGATATTCCGGAAAATCAACAACGGGTTAACTTTGGCGACAAAGCTCCGCAGGAAGGAGAACGGAAAAAACTTGTAGTAAATAAGAATGTTGGCGGTGGCGCTCGCCCGACAGAAAAGCCGGGATTGAAAAAACGCACACCTCTGAAAAAAGAGGTTAGCGAGGAAGACGTACAGAAGCAGATTAAAGATACTTTAGCCCGCTTAACAACAAAAGGAACAAAATCAAAAAGTTCGAAGTACAGAAAAGATAAACGTCAGTTGGTTAGCGACAAGGCGGCAGCTCAGGCTGAACTCGAAAACGAACAAAAAAATGTATTGAAAGTTACTGAGTTCGTTTCTGTTGCCGAGTTGGCTTCGATGATGGACACTGCAGTAACCAATGTAATTTCAACTTGCATGAGCCTTGGGTTAATGGTGTCAATCAACCAGAGACTCGATGCTGAAACAATGGCTATTGTAGCCGACGAATTTGGCTATCAGGTAGAATTTGTCAGTGCCGAAATTCAGGTAGCTATCGAAGAAGAACCAGACACTGAAGAGGAACTGAAACCACGTGCACCGATTGTAACCGTGATGGGACACGTTGACCACGGTAAAACCTCCCTGCTCGACTATATTCGTAAAACCAATGTTATTGCTGGCGAGGCCGGGGGTATTACCCAGCATATTGGTGCCTACCATGTGAAACTGAACAATGGAAAGGAGATTACCTTCCTCGATACTCCGGGTCACGAAGCCTTTACCGCCATGCGTGCTCGCGGGGCTCAGGTAACTGACATTGCAATTATCATTGTTGCTGCTGACGACAGCGTAATGCCCCAGACAATTGAGGCAATCAACCATGCTCAGGCAGCAGGTGTTCCGATTATTTTCGCCATCAACAAAATTGACAAACCAGGAGCTGATCCCGAAAAAATTAAGGAGAAGCTGGCTGCTATGAATTATCTTGTTGAGGACTGGGGCGGAAAATATCAGAGTCAGGACATTGCAGCAAAAAGTGGGCTGAATGTCGATATTCTCCTCGAAAAGATATTGCTTGAAGCAGAAATGCTTGAGCTAAAAGGAAACCCGGATAAACGGGCAACCGGTACAATTATTGAATCGACTCTTGACAAGGGTCGTGGTTATGTGGCAACCGTTCTGGTTCAAAATGGCTCGCTTAGAGTTGGCGATGTGGTTTTGGCTGGTCAGTATTACGGCCACGTGAAAGCTATGTTTAACGAACGTAATCAGCGTGTTGCCGTTGCGCGACCTGCTGAACCTGTTATTATTCTTGGGCTCGACGGAGCTCCTCAGGCAGGTGACAAGTTCAATGTAATGGAAAACGAGCGTGACGCCCGTAACATTGCCAACAAACGCGAACAATTAGCCCGCGAACAGGGACTTCGCACACAGAAACATATTACGCTCGATGAAATTGGCCGTCGTATTGCTATTGGAAACTTCCAGGAATTGAACCTGATTGTGAAAGGTGACGTTGACGGATCGATTGAAGCTTTGTCTGATTCGTTGATCAAGTTATCGACCGAAGAAATTCAGGTGAATGTTATCCACAAAG
Organism: Prolixibacteraceae bacterium; assembly: GCA_035353575.1. Classification (GTDB taxonomy): domain Bacteria; phylum Bacteroidota; class Bacteroidia; order Bacteroidales; family Prolixibacteraceae; genus Aquipluma. Next base: position 9,257 of record DAOPZV010000006.1, read on the forward strand.
CGGTTGGTGCTATATCCGAATCCGACATCATGTTGGCAACGGCTTCCAACGCTATTGTTATCGGGTTCCAGGTTAGGCCATCAATGAGTGCGAGAAAAATAGCTGAAAAAGAACAGATCGACGTTCGCCTATATTCGATTATTTACGACGCAATTAACGAGATTAAGGCTGCTATGGAAGGTATGCTTTCTCCTGAAATTAAGGAAGAGATTACCGGTACAGCCGAAGTTATGGAAGCATTCAACATTTCAAAAGTTGGAACCATTGCCGGTTGTATCGTGCGTGACGGTAAAATCAGCAGAAAAGATAAAGCCCGCGTTATTCGCGATGGCATCGTAATTTACACCGGTTCCCTCGGATCGCTCAAACGTTTCAAAGACGATGTAAAGGATGTTGCCAAAGGTTACGAATGTGGTTTGAATATTGATGGTTACAACGATGTAAAAGTTGGTGACTTTATCGAAACATTTACCTTGACAGAAGTAGCTAAGTCGCTTTGATTTTAGTTTTATACAGATACTAAAAAGGCTGTCACACGACAGCCTTTTTTATTTTCAGTTGTTCTCCAGAATTTGCCGGGCTATTAAAATTCCATTTGCCGAAGCTTGCATTAGTCCTCGCGTAATTCCGGCTCCATCTCCGCCGAAATAAAGATTTTTTACGGCACTCGATTCAAAGGTTTTGTCAACCTTGATAATGTTCGAATAGAATTTCACTTCTACTCCGTAAAGTAATGTTTCGTCGCTTGCCAGTCCGGGACTCACTTTGTCCAATGATTTAATCATTTCAATAATGTCCATCAGAATGCGGTGAGGCAAAACCAGACTTAAATCTCCGGGTACTGCATCTTTAAGTGTCGGGATGATATTGTTCCTGTACAATCTGGCAGAAGTGGTTCTTCGCCCACGAACCAGATCGCCAAATCGCTGAACCAGAATTTTGTTTTGAGTAAGCATGTTGGCCAGTCGGGCAATATGGTGTCCATATTCAATTGGGGCATTAAAAGGTTCTGTAAATTTCTGAGAAACAAGGAGCGCAAAATTAGTGTTGTCGCTCTTCTTGTTTTTGTAGCTGTGACCATTTACAACAGCCAGGTTTCCTTCGTAATATTCTGAAGAAACGAACCCACCCGGATTGGAGCAGAATGTGCGCACTTTGTCGTCAAAGGTTCGGGTAAAATGGATAAGCTTGGCTTCGTAAAAATTCTCGTTGATTTCCTGCATGATTTCGTTGCGACATTCAACCCGCACGCCAATGTCAACAATGCCCACTTCTGTAGGAATGTGTTGCTTTTCGCACTGTTGCAGCAGCCAGCTGGAGCCTTCGCGTCCAACTGCAACGACAACATTTTTGGCACGAAATTCTTCTTTCGCAGTTTTTACTCCTTCTATTTTTTTATCCTGAATGATAAAATCAGTCACTGCCGAGTTGAACCTGACTTCAACTTGTTGTTCTTTAAGGTATTCAAAAAGAGAGCGGTAAAGTTCCTGGGCCTTTTCGGTTCCAAGGTGGCGAACCGGACAATGTACCAGTTTCAGATTCGCTTCAATCGATTTCCGTCTGACTTTTCGCATGGCTTCAGTCTCTGTTTCTCCATGCACATCGGGAGCAGCGCCAAAATCCAGGTATATTTGGTCGGTGTAGTTGATTAATTCCATAGTATTTTCAACGCCAATATAGTCGGGGAGAGTGCCGCCTACCTCGTGCGAAAGCGAAAGTTTTCCGTCGGAGAATGCTCCCGCACCTGCCCAGCCTGTTGTAATGGAACACGGTTTGCAGTTTACGCAAATGCCTCCATTGGTGTGTTTCGGGCACTTCCGTTTGTAAATGTCACGCCCTTTTTCCAGTATTAGAATCCTCATATTAGCCGATTCTTTTACCAGTTCGTAGGCCGTAAAAATTCCGGCAGGCCCTGCGCCTACAATAATAACATCGTATTTTCCCATGATTTATAAAATTATGCGATTGCTTAAAGAGTGCCGGCTGAATCTAATTCGTTCAGAAACGCTAAAGGCAAACCCGGCAAATGTAGGTATTTTGTCAGCAAGGATATATGCAAGATTAAAAAAGTAAAGATGTTTTACAAAACAGAAATGACGAGCCTTATTTATTCTGATAAAATTCTTTTGATGAATTAAACCTTGCAGGCGTAATTTAGTCAGATCAACTGTTACTCATGTTATTGGCAGATAAGGAAATCCAGACGGGTGTGAATCCGAAAACTATCGAACAACCTAAAGCAAATCCATTAGATGAAAATAGTCATCGAAAACCTCAATAAAGTATATCCGAATGGTAACCACGCGCTAAAAGATGTGTCGTTGGAAATAAGCAACGGCATGTTTGGTTTACTTGGCCCTAATGGTGCCGGGAAATCAAGTTTAATGCGTATTCTGGTTACCTTAATGGAGCCTTCATCAGGAACGGTTAGAGTAAACGATTACGATTTATCTCGCGACCGGGATAAAATAAGAGCGATGCTTGGCTACCTTCCGCAGGATTTTAGATTTTTTTCCCAGCTAAAGACGTACGAATTTCTGGATTATGCTGCACGTTTGGCGGGAATGAAAAACAATAAGGAAAGAAAACTTGCCGTAGATAAAATGCTTGAAGAGGTTGGTTTGTTTGAGGCGCGCGACCGTAAAGCCAACAATCTTTCAGGAGGTATGAAAAGGAGGCTCGGCATAGCACAGGCGCTGATCAATAACCCGAAAATAATTATTGTTGACGAGCCTACCACCGGGCTTGATCCGGAGGAGCGTATTCGGTTCCGCAACTTACTTTCGACTATTTCAACGCAGGATGTAATCATTATTCTTTCAACTCACATAGTAGGCGATATTTCGAGTTCGTGTACCGATATGGCTTTGCTTAACCAGGGAGGTTTGGCTTTTAAAGGAGCGCCCGACGAGCTGGTTGCCCGTGCAAATGGCAAAGTGTGGCTGGTTGAAGCAACTGAAGCCGAATACATGGAGATTAACGAAAAGTATCCTGTAATTTCTAATGTGCCAACAAGTTATGGCTGGGAAATTCAGGTTGTTGCCGATTCGTTAAATGGTTATAAAAGTCAGAATATTGACCCCAATCTGGAGCACGCTTACGTTTATTTTATGGAAAATAATCTTAATCAGTGGACTTCCATTTAGTTGTTATTGACGAATTACTAAGCAAATAAGATAATGATCTCATTTCATAACATATTTTCCATCGCCAAATACGAAATAACCACACTTCTGAGGAGTTGGTTTTTCAGAATATTTGCGCTGCTGGCTTTGTTTATTCTTTTCTTTTTCAACCTGGCTACGCTGGTAATGAACAATGGTGGAAACTGGTCGCTGAAAGCCGTATCATCGGTTATTCCTTATGTCAACTTATTGATGTTGAATACGGTTCAGGCGGTTATCGCTATTTTTCTGGCGTCCGATTTTTTAAAGCGAGATAAAAAGCTGGATACAACCGATGTAATTTACATTCGCTCGATGTCGAACGGCGAATATGTCGCGGGAAAAACAATCGGGAATCTGGTTGTTTTCATGATTCTCAACCTGGTTGTACTTTCAGAGGCCCTGATATTTAATATGGTAGGCGAAAATATTGATGTGAACTGGATGGCATATCTCGAGTATTTCCTGGTAATCAGCCTGCCTACCTTACTTTTTATTCTTGGTCTGTCGTTTTTTGTGATGAGCGTGTTGAAAAACCAGGCAATTACCTTTGTTCTTCTGCTTGGTTATGTTGCTGTTACGATATTCTATCTCAATACAAAATACTATTTTCTGTTCGACTACATGGCGTTCAGCCTGCCGTTGTTCAATTCCGATTTTATTGGATTTGGAAACCTGCATGCAATAATGGTTCATCGCGGAATGTACGCCTGTTTTGGCATTGCTTTTATTTTCCTGACAGTTTCTCTGCTGAAGCGCCTTCCGCAAAGCCCATATAGCAATAAGGTGACACTCGTTCCGGCGGTGCTGTTTTTTATCGGCGGAATTTGGCTCGGGCACATGCACGTTCAAAGTTTTGTGCAAAACAAGGAATTGCGTGCCAACATGAAATCGGTGAACGATGCCAACCAGAATGCCCCGCGGTTGAGAGTGGAAGAGTATAAAATTGATGTTCAGCATAAAGGCGATGCAATCGACGTTGTTGCAAAAGTTAAAGTCTCGAACCAGCATCAGTCACAGGTAGATCAGTTTGTATTTTGCCTGAATCCGGGATTTAAACTGAGCAAAGTGACTTTCAACGGAAGAGATGTGAATACAAAACGTGAATTGCAGATTATAAGCTTTTCAGGAGTGAAGCTTGAACCAGGAGAAACAGCTGATCTTGAATTTACTTACAGCGGAAAACCCGATGAGGCAGAGTGCTTTCTTGATGTTGACGACAAAACGATGGAAACACCCAATCGGGCAAATATGTATAAAATTGACAAGCGCTCGGCGGTGGTGAGTTCAAGCTATGTTTTGCTTACCCGCGAAAGCAATTGGTATCCGGTTGCGGGCACTGGTTTTGGAAACCAAAGCAAGCAATGGATTCAGAAACAGTTCAGTAACTTCGAGCTGACGGTGAGCACGAACCCGGAGCTGATGGCAATTTCGCAGGGGAAAGTTGAAGGGAAAGATGGTAATTTTCAGTTCAAAAACCGGCACCGGCTTTCTCAGATATCACTGATAATTGGCGATTATGCCGTTAAGTCGAAAAAAATTGATGGGCTCGATTTTAGCCTGTATTTTCACAAAAAGCACGATTATTTTACCAAGTTTTTCGAGCCTGTAAAAGATACTATTCCTACATTAATTGCCACGGCTTTAAAAGATTACGAGCGAAAGGTGGACATGTATTATCCTTTCGATCGCTTTAACCTCGTTGAAGTCCCGGCCCAATTTTTTTCCTATCCGAGGACTTTGATTGGCGAACGTGAGCAGATTCAGCCTGAACTTGTTTTGTTTCCTGAGAAAGGTTTGCTGATTGATGAAGCCGATTTTGCAGGGAATATAACGCGAATGGAACGCTGGGGGCGCGGAGACGATACTTCCACACCAGAAGAGAAGAAAATAAATGCGTTCAATAATTTTCTGGCTTTGTTTACCCAGGCTTCGTCGCGGCCAAATTTTAACCGCCAGCAAGGCGGCCAAATGCAGGTCGAAGAAAAAGCAAATCCGTTGTATTGCTATCCAATGTTTTACAACTACGCCTATTTTATTCAGTCGGATAAATGGCCGGTTACCGACCGGATTTTTGAAGCCTACCTGAAAAAGAACACAGAATCGGGCGGCATGGGCTTTATGCGCGATATGCAGGGAATGACCGAAAACGAACAGGCCAACGTGGCATTGCTCGATCATTCGTTTGCCGAGTTACTGAATGATCCGGAGAAGATAAAAATCATCGACAATGTCATCCAGCTAAAAGGGCAAACACTTTTTTCAATCATTAAAAGAAAAACCGGTGACGATGCTTTCGACGATTTCATGTTCCGCTTTCTGAAAAGTATCAGGTTTAGTTCGACTACGATCGACGATTTTAACGACCGGATAAAGCAGCAATTTGGTACCGACCTGCTACCTTATATGGAAAGCTGGTTTAGTAGCAAAGACCTGCCGGGCTACCTGATTGGCGGGCTTAAGGCAGTGAATGTTTTGGATGGCGACAGATTAAAAACGATGGTAAAATTTAAAATAAGCAATTCAGAAAAAACAGAAGGTATTGTGCTGGTTCAGTTTAGGTTGGGCGAAGGCGGTGGCCCTGGTCGCGGACGTTTTTCGGGTGGCGGGGCAAACATGGAAACAGTTGATAAACTGCTTCATCTGGATGGTATGGAAACCAAGGAGGTGAGTTATCTGCTCGACGGAACGCCGCGAAACATCACCATAAATACGCTGACATCGAGAAATATTCCGGCTGAATTGCGATTACCGCTCGACAACATTGAAGAAGATAAAAAAGCCACGCCGTTTGAGGGTGAGAAAATTGTTGATTCGCCTGTTGTTCTGGCTGATCCCGGCGAATTTATTTGCGACGACGAGGACCCGACATTCCACGTAACCGCTTTCGACGACAAGAGTCTTTTACAGAAGCTATTGCTTAGTGAAGAACAAACTCAGGATAAATACGTCGGGTTCAATACCTGGAGAGCACCAAGAACGTGGAAAGCAACAACCAACAGCAACTTCTTCGGACGGTTTATTCGTTCTGCCCACTACGTGAAATCGGGAGATGGAAGCAAAAAAGCGATCTGGAAAATTCCAATTAAAGGTGAAGGAACATACGAAGTTTTCAGTTATGTGACAAAAATGCGGCGGGGGCCGCGGCGCGATAATCAGGATGGAGGCGAATACACCTACGTGGTTTACCATAACGGAGAAAAGGAAAACGTCGTGATTGATCTGAAAACCATCGACGACGGCTGGAATAGTCTGGGCTCATTTTATTTCACCGGAGATACGGCCAAAGTTGAGCTTGGCAACAAGTCGTCGGCGCCAGTGGTTGTAGCCGATGCGATAAAACTCGTTAAACAGTAAAAAGAGTACAAAACGGTTGAAGTTAAAACAATAACAACAAAAGAAACATCAAAAAAAAGATAACCAATATGCTTTCAAAAAAACTCATTCAAAGTGGATTTCTGCTGACTTTCCTTTGTCTGGCATTTTCAGGGGTAAAGGCACAGCAAATCCTAACGCTCGATAAAGCGATTGAAATAGCAAATTCGAATAGCCCCGATATACGGAGGTCGCTGTTGAATCTGGAAAACTCAGAGCAGTCATTGAAAGCACAAAAGGCTGCTTTGAAATCGAACTTTTCGCTGGGAGTAACGCCTTACAGTTTTAACCAGACCCGGTCGTTTGACAACTACAATGCGAAGTGGTTTACAAGCAAAACGACTCAGTCGATGGGAACGTTCACCGTTTCGCAGCCTATTTTGCCTACCGATGGAACAATCAGTTTGGTCAACCAGTTTGGCTGGCAGGATAAATCGAGCATCCAGGGGAACAGCAACATCACCAGCAAAGCGTTTAGTAACTATTTGTCGCTTAGTATCGATCAGCCTATTTTCACTTATAACCGTACCAAGCTTCAGCTAAAACAGTTGGAGCTTAATCTGGAAAATGCACAGTTGAGTTATGCCATGCAACGGTTGGCGATGGAAAAGCAGGTAACACAGTTGTTTTACAACGTTTATTTAGCTCAAATGAACCTCGATATTGCCAAAGACGAATTTAATAACACCCAAAAGAGCTATGAAATCACTCAAAATAAGGTGACTGCCGGGATTTCGGCCAAGGAAGAACTTTACCAGGCTGAGCTGAACTTCGCTTCGGCAAAGTCAACCTACGAAAATGCACAGGTTAACCTTGATAATCTGAAAGATCAGTTTAAACAGTATATCGGGATGGATATTCTGGATGAAATAACCGTGATGACGAACATTGAGCAAAGTCCGATTGCAATAGATCAGAAGAAAGCGCTGGATAATGGGTTAAGTGCACGGATGGAAATAAGGCAGCGTGCAATTAGTGTTGAAACTTCGCTGTTCGACATGATCAAAACCAAAGCGCTAAACGAATTTAAAGGAAGCATCAGCTTATCGCTGGGAATTACTGGCGACAACGAAAAGCTGAGAAATATTTATGACAATCCGACCAATAATCCGAAAGTAGCCGTGTCATTCAATATTCCGCTTTACGACTGGGGCGAAAAGAAAGCTCGTATTAAGGCGCAGGAAGCTGTTATAGAAACGCAAAAACTGAATGAAACTGAAGAAAGAAAGCAAATTATGGTTGACATCAGAAATATTTGCCGCAGTTTGCAAAATCTGGTTAACCAGATTGAGATTGCCCGCCAAAACGAGAAGAACGCGCAACTTACTTACGAAATCAATTTGGAAAGATACTCCAATGGCGATTTAACCAGTATGGACTTAAACCTTTATCAGACGCAGCTTTCGCAGAAGAAAATGGCTTATGCGCAGTCGTTGATTGACTATAAAAATGAGTTGCTGAATTTAAAAATCCAGTCGCTTTTCGATTTTGAAACCAATCAGCCGCTTGTTCCTCAAAACATCATTCAGAAAAAATAATAAAACAAATCAGCAATATGAAACCATTCTATCAAATTCTCGCTTTGCTAATTTTTCTTGGGGCAATAATTGCCTGCAACAATCAGCCGTCGAACACAACTACCGAATTGGCCGTTCCGGTTTCGGTTAACGATATTAAACCCAAGTCGATAGAAAAGATAATTAACACAACCGGGACGCTGGCAGCAAACAAAACGGCGACCGTAAAAACAGAGATTTCGGGCTCGTACAAACTGATGGTAAATCCCAAAACGCACCGTCCATTTGCTTTAGGCGATTTGGTTGATAATGGTCAGGTAATTATCCAGATTGAGGACGCTGAATACCTGAATGGCCTGGGTTTGGAGAGCAAAAAGCTGAACCTGGAAATTACCGAGCAAACCATGAAAAAACAGCAGTCGCTTTACGAAAAAGGCGGCGTTACGCAGCTCGATTACCGCAATTCGGAAGTTAATTACACCAACGCAAAAGACGCATTCGATAAAGCCAACATCCAGCTGGCTAAAATGAAAATTCGCGCTCCGTTTAAAGGCGTAATTACCAATCTTCCGGCTGTAACAAACGGTACTCAGGTAGCTTCGGGCGTTGAAGCATTCAGCATTGTAGATTACAGCCTGATGACTATCGACGTCAATCTGCCTGAGAAATACATCAACGAGGTTGCTCTCAATCAACTGGTTCGCGTGATGAACTACACATTGCCAAACGATACGCTGAAGGGAGACATCAAGGAATTGTCGCCGGCTATCAGCACCGAAACCCGCACCTTTAAAGGTATTGTTGAAGTTCCGAATCCTGATTTGAAACTTCGTCCGGGTATGTTCTCTAGAGCTGACATTGTTCTGGCGCGTAAAGACAGCGTTGTGGTTATCCCGAAAGACATCATCATTTCAAACCAGCGCGGTAAATCGGTTTTCATTGTTGACAATGGTACAGCCATCGAAAAGCGAATTACACTTGGCTACGAAAACCAGACCGAGGCAGAAGTTACTTCAGGCCTGAAAAAGAATGATCGTCTTGTCATTAAAGGTTTTGAAACGCTGAAAAACCGCTCGAAAGTTAAGATTGTGAAATAGGAAAAATGCTACCGGTTACGGGTTGTATGATACAGGTTTAAGCCCCTGCGAAATGCAACTCATAACCTGCTACACGCAACCCGAAACAAAAAAACGAATGAAAAAACTTACACAATTTGCAGTCAACTTTCCGGTAACTATCCTGATGGTGGTTCTGGCGGTGGTTCTGCTTGGATATATCTCTTTCAACAAGCTTGGTATAGACTTGTTTCCGGAGATAAACAACCCGCGTTTGTTTATTGAGCTGAAATCGGGAGAACGCCCGCCGGAAGAGATCGAAAAGCAATTTGTGAAAAACCTCGAATCGCTGGCTATCCGGCAATCGGGGGTGGTTCAGGTGTCGTCTATTTCGAAAGTAGGAACAGCGCAGATTACTGTTGAATACGCGTGGAACAAAGACATGGACGAGGCTTTTCTGGATTTGCAGAAAGCCGCAACATCGTTTGCACAAAACCAAACGCTCGACGAAATAAACATCACCCAACACGACCCGAATACCGCGCCGGTAATGGTTATTGCCCTGTCGCACGAGTCGATAACCGATATGAACGAGCTGCGGAAAGTGGCCGAAAACTACATTCGTAATGAGCTGATAAGGCTCGAAGGTGTTGCCGATGTTGAAGTGTCGGGTTCGGAAACAAATGAGGTGTTGGTAAAAACCGACCAATATATGCTCGATGCGTTTGGCCTTACACTCGATGACATAAACACAAAAATCCAGAGCTTTAACCAAAGTATTTCAGGAGGGTCGATAACCGAAATGGGCTTGAAATACGTGGTGAAAGGAGTCAGCCTTTTGTCGGATGTGGCCGATTTCGAAAATATTATAGTTGGCTATAAGGCCGTTTCAACCGATGGAACTGCCTCAAAAGCGCCAATTTACCTGCGCGAAGTGGCCAAAGTGAGCTTTGCCAATAAAGACCCTGAAAATATTGTACGGATGGATGGCACCCGTTGCCTGGGTTTGTCGGTTTACAAGGAAACCAGTTTCAATACGGTGAAGGCAGTGGAGGAGATCTCGAAGGCAATGGTTGACATGGAGAAAGCCCTACCAGGTTACAAACTGAAAATCGTGTCGAACCAGGGAACTTTCATCAGCAATGCCATTAAAGAGGTGGAGGACACCTCGTTGCTTGGTATGGCGCTGGCTATTTTTGTCGTTTACCTGTTTTTGCGACGCATTGGAACCACAATGCTTATCAGTGTTTCGATGCCGGTGTCGATTATCGCAACATTCAACCTGATGTATTTTAACGGATTGAGCCTGAATGTAATGACGCTTGGCGGATTGGCTCTTGGCGCCGGAATGTTGGTTGACAATGCCATTGTGGTTATGGAAAACATTTTCAGGCTACGCGAAACCGGCATGTCGGTGAAAGATGCAGCCATTGAAGGGTCGTCGCAGGTGAGCGGGGCGATTACCTCGTCAACCATTACGACAATCATTGTATTCCTGCCGATTGTTTACCTGCATGGTGCGTCTGGCGCGCTATTCCGCGATCAGGCCTGGACAATTACCTTCTCGCTTGTTTCGTCGTTGGCGGCTGCAATTTTGCTAATTCCCATGCTTTACAATTACTTCTTCAAAAACAGTAAGAAAACCGGTGCATCGAAATCGGTTCAGGTAAAAGGCTACGGAAGGTTTTTGGGCAAATTGCTGAATTACCGCTGGCCTGTTATTCTGGGAGCGATCGTACTGCTGGGACTTTCGGTTCTTTTGATTCCATACATTGGTACTGAGTTCATGCCAAAATCTGAAACAAGGCAGTTTTCGCTCGACGTTAAAATGCCTGAAGGAACAAGACTGACCCGGACAGATGCAGCTGTTTCGAACATCGAAAACCTTATTCGCGAGGCGTTGGGCGATCACCTCGAAACGTTGTACAGCCAGGTTGGGCCATCAACCGGATTGCTTTCCGGCGAAAATTCGTTGTTCGAAGGCGAGAACACCGCTAATATAAAGATCATCCTGAAAGAAAATGATAAAATGGGTTCAACGGCGGCCATTCAAACCATATCAAAGGCCATTGGTGAACTGCCCGATATTGAGTTGAAATTTGTGGAAGATCAAACGGCATTAGGTGGCCTGATGGGAACGGATGAAGCACCGCTGGTGATCGAAATTCAGGGCGACGATTTGCAGGTTATTGAAGATTTGTCGAAACAGGTAATGACTGCAAGCCAATCTATTCCTGAATTGTACAACATGGAATCGTCGATGGAAGGCGGATCGCCTGAAGTAGAGGTGGTTGTAGATCGGTTGCGGGCCGGTATTTTTGGCCTGAGCGTATCAAATATCATCACCCAAATTCAAAATCAGCTAACCGGTAAAACATCGGGAACAATCGAAAAAGGCGGAGAAATGCAGGACATTACACTTCGCTTCCCCGACAAAGGACTGAAAGATTTGGCGGACATGGAAATCAAGAGCGGTACAACGGTTGTTCGGGTGAGCGAAGTGGCAACCATTAAGGAAGACCGTTCGCCGAAGGAAATTTTCAGAAGAAACCAGGTTCGTATCGGAAAGATCACCGGATATATGAACAAAGATATTGCTCTGGATAAAATGGTTGCCAAAGTTAATCAGGCTATTGCAGGCATTCCCTTACCTCCTGACTATAAAATAAAAATTACGGGCGAGGAGGAAAAACGGAAAGAATCGATGAATGCACTCAGCTTTGCATTGCTCCTGTCCATCATTCTGGTGTTCATGGTTCTGGCGGCCGAGTTCGAATCGCTTTTGCATCCGTTTACCATTCTTACAACGATACCATTTGCCATCGTGGGGTCGGTGCTCATCTTCTTTATTATGGGCAAAACATTGAATATAATGGCGTTGATTGGGGTGATTATGCTGGTTGGTATTGCAGTTAACAATGCCATTCTGCTGGTCGACCGCATTTTGCAGATTCAGAAAGACGGATTATCGCGCCGCGAAGCCATTGTACAGGCCGGGCAGCAACGTATCAGACCTATTCTGATGACCAAACTGACAACTATTTTGGCAATGCTTCCGCTGACTTTTGGGTTTGGCGAGAGTACTTCGCTTCGGTCGCCAATGGCGCTGGCAGTTATCGGTGGGTTGATTACGTCAACGGTTATGTCGCTGGTGGTGATTCCGTGTGTATTTGATGTGCTCGACGGGATCAAAGACCGTTTCCGGAGAAAGAAAGAAAGCCCCTCGCCAACGCTCCCCGAAATGGAGGGCTAAAGAAGGGTGCCGCGTTGAAATTATTTTGAAAAAATGTTCCCGGACTTTTCCCTTTGGGGGAGATTGAAAGGGGCTCATATTTTTGAACATGAAATTCATTATAGAGAGAAAAGTACTGATTAGCATGCTGTTTCTGGGACTGACAGTTCTGGGGTATGTTTCGTACAGGCAGTTGCCTGTGGAATTGTTGCCCAATGCTGAACTGCCGTTCCTGTTTGTTCAGGCTAATTCAACGACCGATTTGGCTCCTGAATTCATGGAAAATCAGGTAACTATTCCAATCGAGGGTGCAATTGGAACGTTGGAAGGAATTGAATCGATTGAGTCGAACATCAATTCAAAAACCAGTACGATTGTTGTTTATTATCAGAAGAATGTCAATTTCAAATATGCCTACCTGAAACTTCAGGAAAAGATAAACGAATTGCAGGCTTCGATGCCAACAGGAGTTAGGGTGGCGGTTGCCAAGGTCGATTTGCAGCAGATGAACAGCCAGTTCATGGAGCTTCAGGCGCGTGGCGAAGGTGGTGTTGACCGGGTGCGAACCATTGTTGAGCAGGAAATAAAGCCTGAACTGGAAAACATCGACGGAATTGCTTCGGTGAATGTTTATGGCGGACGGCAAAAGTCTATTCAGGTAATTCTGGACGTTAAGGCCTGTGAGGCTTACCACATTACACCTGCAAAAATTCGTTCGTTGCTGTCGCAAAACAATGGCTCACGAACCTACGTGGGTAATCTGAAAGAAAAAACTGCACAATATTTTGTGCACGTTACGGCCGAATACACCAAGGTTGAAGATTTGGAAAACCTCGTGGTGGCAAATGGACCAATCTTGCTGAAAGATGTGGCGCAGGTGAAGTTTGGCGAGAAGGAAGAAACATCGTTCAGTCGCGTAAATGGCAAAGATGCAGTAACGATTCTGCTCGTGAACGATTCGCAGGCCAATTTGATTGATTTATCGAAATCGACCCGGAAAGTAATTGCAAAGCTGAACGAGAAAATGGCCCCAAAGGATATTGAGGTTGCCGAAATAAGCAATGCTGCCGATCAGATGGAAAAAAACATTGACCAGATTATTGATTTGGCTATTGTTGGTGGAATTATGGCCATTTTCGTACTCTGGATATTCCTGAAAAACCTGCGGATTGTTTCGTTCATCGCAGTTGCTATTCCAATTTCAATATTCACTGCGTTTAATTTTTTCTATGCGTTTAATATCACACTCAATAGCCTCACATTGGTTGGGATGGCGCTGGCAATCGGGATGTTGCTCGACAACAGCGTGGTGGTGCTCGAAAATATATACCGGCTGGCTGGGAAGGGGGTTCCTCCGTTACAGGCTGTAGTTCAGGGAACAACCGAGGTATGGCGGTCGATTCTGGCCTCAACACTCACTACAATCACGGTGTTTTTGCCCTTCGTATTTTCGAAGAATTTTATGGTCGAAATGATTGGGTATAACGTAGGTGTATCCATTGTTTCAACGGTTTTGGTTTCGCTGGCGGTTGCGCTGTTGCTGGTTCCGATGGCTTCGTATGCCTTGCTTAAAAAGCGCGTTGCCAAAAACATTTTCTTCGAGAAAGTTACGACCAATCTGCGCATGGTGCAGGTTTACCTGGTTTTGCTCAAACAGTCGATGCGTTTTCCGGCAGCAACCATTATTGGTGGCATTGTCGCTTTTTTTCTTGCGGTATTCATTTCTCTTGCGGTAAGCATCAGTTCGTTACAGGAGGTTGAAACCAAGGAGATTAACCTTTATGTTACTATGCCTTCCGGATCGTCGCTCGAAACGACCGACCACACCGTTCAGGAGATAGAAAAGAAGCTTGACGACCTGGCCGAAAAGCAGGATGTAATTAGTAAGATTGAAGAGGAGCAGGCTACGGTTACTGTAAAACTCAAAGATAAATTTCAGGATATAGCTAACCGAACGTTTCCGCAGATAAAATCTGATATCAACGACCGTACAAAGGGAATTAAAGCTTCTTCGATTTCGTTCACACAAACGGCCAACACGAGAAGTTTCCAGGGCGGAAGCCGCAATATGATGGGAAATTTCCAGAAGTTGCTGGGTATTGGTACAAACGAGGAAAAGATCGTGCTGAAAGGACAGGATTTTGAAAAGCTTCGGGCAGTGGCTGAAGATCTGAAATATTTTGTCGATCAAATGGAGTCGGTCCAGTCGGTTAACCTGAATATTTCTGATAACCGGCCCGAGGTTCACATGTATTTCAATCCGTTGCTGATGACCGAATACAATATCACACTGAGCAACATCATGTCGGAGCTCAACTCTTTTTCGAAAGAGATAAATACCAGTATTAAATACAAGCAGGGCGTTGACGAATACGACATCATTATCACACAAAATACTCCTGAAGACATTGAAAAGAAAAAGACCGACCGTACCATGGAAGAGCTTCGGCGCTTGCCGATTACCGATGCGTCAGGAGGTGTTCATGATCTTCAGGACTTTACCAATATTGTTTATGCAACAGGTCTTTCGGGAATAAACCGGGTGAATCAGGAAAAACAGATTGAGCTCACTTACCGGTTTGTAAGCGAGGCCAACAGCTCGAACGATCTTTTGGCTGCTTACCGGTACCAGATTGACGAACTGGTTGCCAACTACAATCTGCCTTCGGGCGTGGCCGCCGAAGTTGTACACGAAGAAACCGATTATTCGGAGTTCTATTTTATGATTGGAGCAGCAATTATTTTGATTTTCATGATTATGGCTTCGGTATTCGAGTCGATTGCAACACCGTTTGTTCTGTTGTTCTCCATTCCGCTGGCAGCCATTGGTTCGCTAATTGCGCTGATAATTACGAACAACAGCTTGCTCAATTCAAATACTTTAATTGGCTTCCTGATCTTGCTCGGGGTGGTAGTGAACAACGGAATTATCCTGATTGACTATACAAATATCCTGCGTAAACGCGGGTTCCGCCGGTCGCGTGCGGTGATGACAGCCGGTCTGTCGCGCGTTCGCCCAATTCTGATTACAGCCATAACGACCATCGTCGGGATGTTCCCGCTGGCTATGGGAAATGCCGAATATGTCAGTGCCATTGGCGCTCCGTTTGCCATAGTTGTTATTGGCGGGTTGGCGCTCAGTACGCTGCTCACGCTGGTATTTATCCCAACGTTTTATTCCGGGCTCGAAAATGCCATTGAGTGGTTTAAAAAGCTTTCTCTCCAGATCAAGATTCTCCAGTTTGTTCTAATGGCCGCTTCGTTTGTGCTTATTTATTTAGAAGTTGATTCGGGGCTGTGGCAAATGCTCGACTTGATTTTGGTTGTTATTCTGGTTCCCGGCTCAACATGGTTCGTTTTGAACAGCCTGCGAAAGGCACAAACCAAATTGATTGGCGAGCACGACTCAATTAAGATACAAATTCGGAAGTTGGTCAAAATATACGACAGAGAAAGCCGCTTCGAACGCGAATGGGAATCGGGTAAAAAAATCAGGCGGCGAGCAGGTCTCGAAAAGCAATACCGTACGTTGAAGGAATTCGACTATCTCATTTGGCAGTTGCCGGTACTGATTTTCCTGGTCTATTTTGCATTCATCTATCTTAATTCAGCATTCTGGTCAATCTTGTTATCGATCGGAATTGCCAGTCTGGCGTTAAGTATTTGGAAGCCATTTGGTTTCTTCCTGAATTACAAGGCTGAAAAATCGGGCAAAAAATTGCCACTGAAACTATACAAACTGGTGCGCATATTTCTTTTCTGGATATTGCCTGCCATTGAATTAATTCTGGTTTGGCGCACTACGAGAACCTGGGGACTGGTTTTGTTTTTCACTGTTTTATGGTATCTGGCACTCGCCATTTCCGTGACATCTAAGCGGTTGTACGAAGAGAAAATAAACATCGATCGGATCACTGGCCGGTTTGGTGGCATGCGGCGCGGCTTGTTCAGAATGGTTAAACGAATTCCGGTTATTGGGAAACAGCATCAACCTTTCAAGGCGCTGAATGGCGTTTCGCTTGAAATTACAACTGGTATGTTTGGTTTGCTTGGCCCGAATGGAGCCGGTAAATCGACGATGATGCGTATTATTTGCGGTATTCTGGAGCAAAGTTATGGTAAAATCTGGATCAATGGAATTGATACGCAGGAGAAACGCGAAGAACTTCAGGGATTGATTGGTTACCTTCCGCAGGAATTTGGAACGTACGAAAATATGCCTGCACAGGATTTTCTCGATTATCAGGCTATTCTGAAAGGCCTATCTGATAAAAAAGAACGGGAAGACCGCATTGAATATGTGCTGAAGGCCGTTCACATGTGGGAAAAGCGTGGCGACAAAATCGGATCGTTCTCGGGAGGTATGAAACAGCGAATTGGTATTGCGCAGATTTTACTGCATTTGCCAAAGATTCTGGTGGTTGACGAACCAACAGCAGGTCTTGATCCGCGCGAACGAATCAGGTTCCGTAATTTGTTGGTTGAGTTGAGCCGCGAACGAATCGTGATTTTCTCAACACACATTATTGAGGATATTTCGAGCTCGTGTAACCAGGTAGCGGTTATCAACCGGGGAAGGGTGAAATATCACGGAACGCCGATGGATATGGTGCATCTGGCAAAAGATATGGTTTGGCAGTTTGATGTTCCGGTCGAAGATTTTGACAAAATGGAAAACAAACATCTGGTCACTCATCACATGAAACAGGGCGATATGATCAGGGTTCGCTTCCTGTCGAAGCAAAAGCCTGTTGAGCATGCCGAGCCAATCAGCCCGATTTTGGAAGATGCCTATTTGTGTTTGATAAAAGATTTGAAATAAAAAATTAGCGATTAGAGATTGATGATTAACGATTTTAGAAGTCGGGCTACTTCACCAATCGTTAATCGTTGATCATTAATATTCAGTCAATAAAATTATGAAATCAGCAATAAATGCGGCCAATGTATGGACATTGTTCCTGAAACTGGTGAAATACAATATGAAGGTGATTTTTGGCAACCGCTTCGTTTGGTTTGTGCTGGCTGCCATTGCCTTTTATTTCTTTATCGCAGTAACCAACATTTACGACGGAAACCAACCCGACGAAGGCTTTATTTACGATCTGCAAATTATGCCGGGCTTATTGCTCATTTTCTACCCCATGACATTTGGAATCCAGAACGATTTGGATGCCGGCATTCTCGAAATTCTTTTCGGAATACCCGACTATCGCTACAAAGTTTGGCTGGTGAGATTGGTCCTGATTTTTGCGTTGGTTGGCTTGATGATGCTCGGACTTACTACAATGAGTTATTTTTTGCTTGCGCCTGTTGGAATATTGGAATTAACCTGGCACATCATGTTCCCGATTTACTTTTTGGGAGCGCTTGCATTTCTTTTTTCAACCATTATAAAGAATGGGAACGGAACAGCCGTTGTTATGGTTATTATCGGCGTTGGGTTACTTATCATTTCAGGAATACTCGAACGTACCATGTGGAACATTTTCCTGAATCCATTCGATATTCCTAATCGCCTGAACGAGATGATCTGGAAAGAAATTACCATGAAGAACCGCATTTTTCTGGCCGTTGGAACCGTGCTTTTTGTCCTTTACGGACTGTTTAATCTTCAAAAGAGAGAAAAATTTATTTAGAAGTCAGAAGGAATTTTGGGGTGACGCAACTGAAAATCAGAATTTCTCATCTATGTTTGAAATGACATAACCAGCCAGACGATGAAAACGACCTTCTTTTTTTTGTGTTACATGTTGATGACCTTTTTGGCTTTTTCACAAACCAAAAACAGGCTATCGTTCTTTTATTCTCCTGCCAGCAATGGGGTAGATATAAAAGATGGTTGGATTGGCGATATGGGTCATTCCGGTAAAGGTGCCAACCTCTTTGAACTGAGGTATTCGCGAGGTATTAATTCGTTTCTTTCCATTGAAACCGGCTTACAATACGTCCACAATAAAATAGAAACTGACTATTTCCCTGATGGAGTGGTTCATTACAAAACCTCAGAAATAAACATGGTGTCGGTTCCTGTGTACTGCAATCTTGCTTTCCTGAAATATTTTTTTGTTGAGGCCGGTCCAACGCTCGACTTCGAAGCCAATCACGCTTCAACAGCTTCCATTGCCGATCAATCGGGTGTTGGCTTTGCCTTTGGGTTGGGCGGAAAATATACCTGCAAAAATTGGAGTGTAATGGTCAATCCGTTTTTCCAGCGCCATTTGTTGATTTCGCCCGGCAGCGGAGATTCGATCGAACACCTTTGGCAATCTGGAATTAAATTTGGGGTAGGGTATAGTTTTTAGCAAGAAGCCCCGACCTTTCTTTGACCGGAGCTTTTTACTTTTTAAACCAGCAAATCGATAAAAGCGTCGATTTGAGCGTCAAAGCTTTGAGCTGTGTAGGTTCCCAGTTCTTTAAGTGCCTGGAGATTTTTGGCTGAAGCATCGTCCATATCCGGATTTACATCAATTGGCATTTCGGTGTTGATGCGCAGGTATTGGTTAGGGGCGCCAACAGCGTCGAACATTTGGCGTAATTGGTAGTCAACCACATCTGCCACTCCGGCCATCATGATGTCGATCAGCGGTTTAACCCATTGCACCATTCCCCAGTCTTTAGCCTTGTCGTAGTCGTATTCTTTTCGGGAGTAACCGGTTCCGAGCGAAAGAATGGCCATTTGGTTGGGTGCTGTTTTGTACTCGTTATACACCTCAGCAAATGCACAAAGTGTTGGGTTGTTAACAAATACACCACCGTCAATCAGCGGGTAACTTACATCGGTAACCGATTTTACATTCGAACACTGAAAATAAGTTGGAGCGGCCGAAGTCGCTCTGGCGACATCTTTTACCAGGAAGTCCCAGCCTTTCCGTTTAACGGCATCGTGTTGGGTAAAGAAGTGTCCTTGCCGGTGTTTAATATCGTATGAAGTAACCAGGCAAGGTTTAAGCAACTCACTTAATTTAGTGTCGCCAAAGTATTTTTCCAACGCTTTTTCAAGGCCGGTTTCGGGGTATTTTTCGTCGGTAATTCCTCCCAGCGTGCGAAGTTTGTGACCCAAAGGCACGTCGAAAATATCGCCGCCGCTTTTGAGGTATAGATCAACAACTTGTGTAGCGTCGAATTTCGGACGACCGGCATTTTCTTTGTCGGGTGTAAGGTATGCGCAAGTTAAAATTCCGCCTGTGCTTGTTCCGGCAATCAGGTCGAAATAATCGGCAATGCGGGCATTTCCGTTGCCGGTTTTCTCTTTCAGTTTTTCTTCAATCGCAACGAGTATTTGCCCGGGAATAATTCCACGAATCCCGCCTCCGTCTATGGAAAGAACGCGGGTTAATTGGTTGGTTTCTGCCATGTTGGTTAAATTTAAGTGGATATAACAATCCATCAACAAACAAAACCATGGTTAAGTTGAACCGGGACAGCTAATTAATGTGCGTGCCCGATTTTGTGGTTCTCGGTTAAATGAGTGATAATTGCGGCAACATCGTTTATGAAAGTACCATCTTCGAGTACCAGCACCGGGCAGCTTTGGTTTTCTTCGCCTAACAGATCAACCAAAACCTGGCGTGGTCGGGCAAAATTTAAGTACTTAACCTCCAATTCGTCGTTCAGGCGCGGATAATACGACAGCAGTCCTTCTATCATTACGCAATCCGGACAAAAATAACGCTTGTCGTCGCCTCTCGCAACGTCTTTGAAATCAGCCTTCAATAGAAATAACTTCTTCATTTTCTGATGTTTTTTTCGGAACTAAAAGTATCTAAATTTCTGAATGTGGAATGGCATTTCAGGGGTAAAAACAAGCCGAAAATCTTAAAAGTTCTTAAACGCCTGAAAAAAGCAAATGGTCTCCAGCCGAGGCCGGAAACCATTTGTACATATAAATAGATTCAGGGTTAAAAGCGAATGAAATCTGCTTTCGTTTATTTAACACCAGTGCGGGTATCCCACCACATTTGTTGTCCCCACAAACGGTCGGTAACTTTATCCCAGTACGGCTTGATGTTTTCGGCATTCAAACTATATTCGTTGGTTGGATAAGGTTCGCGGAACGGTGGACGGTTATGACCCAGATATAGTGAGGTTGGCGCAACGCCTAATTTAGGAACGTCTGTTCTACGGGTTTCGGCCCAAGCTTCATGCCCTTGTTTAAAGAGTGAAATCCATTTTTGCAAATAAATCTGATTGAGTGTATTGTTGTAAACAATCGTACTTTGAGCAAGATAAGTTGATATAGCAACAGCATCAATTCCATATTCTTCAAGCGAAGCGGTTATGGCAGCCGTATAAGCATCTTTCGCAGTTATCCCGGCATTCCATCCACGTTGAGCAGCTTCAGCTTTGATGAAGAGTACTTCGGAATAGCGCATGTATGGTGAGAATCCGGCGGGATTATCTCTAAAAATTGCACCTATTCGGGAAATATCAGAAATGTCAAAAGTGCTCTGATGTGCTCCTGCAATAACCCCACGATATACTCCATCATTGGTTGCAGGTTTGGCATAAATAGAGAGGCGAGGATCATTAAAGGCTTTTAATTGATCAATCAGCACGCTGCAAACACCATGGTCATCCCTGGCGCTTACATGAGCATCTTCATAAAAGGGTTCTTGGTATGGTGATGCTCCTGACCAGGTAAAAAATGCGTTGTCGCTATTTGACGAGATAACAGGGTATTTGGTTGGATTACCCAAAATTTCTTCGATCACTTTTTTCGAAGTGGTTGGGTCGATGTTTGAAATACGGATAGCCATTCGTAACCGAAGTGAATTTGCAAATTTTTGCCAAAGTGTAACATCTCCGTTAAAAAGGAAATCGCCGGCACCTAGCTTATCGGTAGCCTTTTGTGCAAAAAGGTCGTTGGCATCAGCAAGCATTTTCATCACCGCCGGGTAAATGGTCTCCTGCGTATCGTACTTTGGACTGATTACACTGCCCTCTGCGTTGATGGCATCAGTAAATGGGATGTCTCTCCATGTATCGGTTGCAATTTGCCAGATAAAAGCACTGTAAGTCAACGCAGCTGCTTGCATGTTCACTTTTTTGTTGGCGAGCGCATCTTTCTGCACTTGTTTGAGGTTTTGCAAGTCGCGGTAAACCGTTGCAAAAGCATCGTTGATTACACCTTCTCTGAATGCATACCTTGATTCATCGACATACTGTATTTTCCCCAACTGGTTGGCGTACGACGACTCGTTAGCATCAATCCACATGTCATAAAAGCCATTCGTAAAATCGTAGAGTGCATATCCCAAAGTATTTGTTGAAGGAACCGAGGTCGGTTTGTTTGGATCTACGTTGATGGTTTCAAAATCCTTTGTACATGAAGCTAAAGCCAAAATCAGGCTAAAGGCTACAATTATTTTTGATTTGAATTGTTTTATCATGATAATTCTTTTTTATGATGCAAGTAATTCTTAGAATGTTAAACTTACTTTGAACCCTAAGCTGCGAGTAGCTGGTAACTGATATTGTTCGATACCCATACCAGAGTTAGTTGTACCAAAAGCGGTTTCAGGGTCAATGCCAATGTCATTCGATTTATGTGTCCAAAGTAAGGCTAGGTTACGGCCTACAAAAGAAATATTCGCAGATTGGAGGATTTTAGTTTTTTTCAGGATTGAATGAGGAACAGAATATCCAAAGGTTAATTCTCTGAATTTAATAAAGCTGGCATCGATAATTCCTTGTTGTGGAATATTCCAGTACGATTCGTAATAATCCTGAGCTGAAACAACAATATCATTGGCTGTTCCATCTGCTTTCACTACAGTTTTATCTTTAAGCACGTCTTTCCCAACAACCAGACCAACTTCGCGAATATTTTTTCCTTCCACGCCGGTTCTTGATGTCATCTGAGCTGTTTCTTCTGAAACCCCTGACATGGCTCCAAACCAATCGGTTACCGAGAAGATACTTCCGCCCCAACGCATATCAATTAAGAAGCTTGCATTGAAATTACGCCATTCGAACGAGTTGTTTATGCCGCCAGTCCATTTCGGCATTACGTTCCCTAAGTCCATAGGAGTTGCTGAGGCCTGCGGAATTCCATCCTCGCCAACGATAATATTCCCTTTCGCATCGGTATTGAATCCAACACCTCTAATAACACCGAACGACTCACCTGGGATAGCTTCGATTGTAATTCCCCACGCATTTCCAATTTGGTATTTTTTTAAATCAGAGTATAGTTTATTTACCTGATTTTTGTTTTTTGCCCAGTTAACAGCAACGTTCCAGTTTAGTCCTTTGTCCGATTTCAGAATTTGACCCTGTAGTTCAAGCTCAATACCTTTATTTTCGATTTCGCCTGCATTGATTTTCATTTTGTCGTAACCCGAAGCATCGCTAATATCAACGTCCATAATCTGATCTTTGGCAACCTTGTCATAATAAGTTACATTAAAGCCAAAGCGGTTCTTCATGAATTTTAGCTCTGCCCCAACTTCGGTTGAGGTGATCGCTTCTGGTTTCAGATTTAATGCAGGCAATGTAAGTGGTAACCGAAACGGAGTTGTTCCATTATATGGATCAAGTGAAGTATAGGCCATAGCCAATTGGTATGCATCGGTTGCATTACCTACCTGAGCCCAACTCGCACGTAATTTGGCAAATGACACAATGTTTGGATCGAATTTGAATACGTCTGAAGCGATCCAACTTATTGTTGCCGATGGATAGAAGAACGACCAATTGTTCGATGGCAGAGTTGAACTCCAGTCGTTACGTGCAGTCAGATCAAGATACAACCATTTTTTATAGTCGAATGAGGCTGAAGCATAAACAGAGTTTGACCGGAATCGGGTATCTACTTGTTCTGTAGACGGATTGCCATTAACATTTCCGATAGTAAACAAATCAGGCACTGTTAACGAAAGCGCTGCAATCTTGGTATAATGGTAATTATAATCTCTGTAATTCGCTCCCAATGTTCCGTTGACCGAAAAATCATCGTTTATCTTCTTGTTTAACACGAAGAATAAATCTGCATTGGTTTCTTGCTTGTAGGCTTGCGATTGGTTAAATGCCCCTCCTGGTCTTACCCCATTTGAACGGTCGGCAGTAACTGATTTTTTGAAAATATGATACCAATCGGTTCCAACACGTCCGGTAAGGCTAATCCAGTCAGCAATTTTGTAATTTATATTGAAATTGCCATAAACATGATCTTTTTGCTGGCTGTTCGTGTTTTTATACAAAGTCCAGTATGGGTTGTTGTGGAAATTCGAGTTCCAGTTGTATGGATTACCATCAGCATTGTCTGTTTTCCAGTTGTTTTTTAGTGATGTCATGTTGACCTGACGACCAAACCAACCACCAATGGATTGCATCACATTGTTTGCGGTATAGCCCTGTCCTGGCAAATTGTCTGATTTTGACTGGGTGTAAGTTACGATTGCTCCTGCAGTTAATCTTTTTGAAATATTAGTTGTACTACTAAGGCTTACCGTATTTCTAGTTAAATCGGTATTTGGCACTGCGCCAGTAATGTCCTGACGCGATAAGAACAAATGGTTGCTTCCTTTTTCGGTGGCCCCGTCGAGAGTAACACTATTGTCTAGGGTAACACCTGTTACAAAGAAATCCTTTACATTGTTTGGTTGCGATATCCAGTCGGTCGCTTGACGCACACCATTAACAATCGGGCTGTCGAACTGAGGTAATTTTAACCCGATATCCAGGCGGGGTCCAAATGATTCGTCCATTCCGTCATAAACACCTCCACCCATTCCTCCATTTTTGTAGGAGAAACTCTTCTTTGCAGAATATTCCTGATAGTTAGCATATTTCCCTGGATTGGCCGTTTGGTAAGCGTTGAATCTGTATTCTTCACCGTTATACCCTTGTCCGTATTTGTTCTGGTAATTCGGGATGATATAGGCATTATCGAAAGTCACACTCGAATTAACACTAATTCCGAAGCCTTTCGATTTTGATCCTTTCTTGGTTGTAATTAAAATAACCCCATTGGCGGCAAGCATACCATAAAGAGCGGCAGCGTTAGCACCTTTTAATACTGTAACCGATTCGATATTCGTTGGATCTAAGTCAGAAGCACCATTCCCGTAGTCAACGCCGCCACCCGGACTTACTGATGAAGAATAGTTACTTACTGGAACGCCATCGACTATAAATAATGGTTCGTTGTTACCAAATGAACTGTTTCCACGAATAGTGATACGCGATGATCCTCCGACGGCGCCTGTTGCACTGGTAATCTGAACCCCGGCGATTTTTCCCGAAAGTGAGTTTACAATGTTCTGATCTTTTGCCCGGGTAAGTTTTTCGCCACTAACATCCTGAGAAGCATAGCCAAGTGCTTTCTTCTCCCTGGTAATTCCAAGTGCAGTAACAACAACCTCGTCGACAGAAATGTTGTCTGAACTCAGGCTCACATTAATAACAGATTGGTTGTTAATCTGCACTTCCTGAGCTTTCATCCCAACAAAGGTGAACACCAGAGTTTTGGCATCCTGCGGAACTTTAAGTCTGTACATACCATCCATGTCGGTAATTGTTCCGAGCGTCGTACCCTTTAACGACACCGATGCCCCCGGAACCGTAGCTCCGTCATCCGTCGAGACTACTTTCCCTGTAATCTCCTTGGTTTGAGCCCAAACAAGGTTCAAACCAATTGCAAAGACTGCAATTAGTAACAAGATTTTTTTCATGTAGAATTAATTTAAATTAACAACAACGGTTCCAGATTTATAAATTCAAAAAAATAATCTTTTTAAATATACCCCCAATTTGTTTGATGTTTTTTGCTTTATTTATTGAATTTATAAGTTGATTTTATTGATTTTTCTATTTTTTTTATTTATACCCTATTAAAAATAGGGGTGTGATCTTTTGTTGTTTTACAAATGTAGAAAAACGTAAAAATGACGCTTTATCACAGGAAGAAAAAGTGATAAAACACGGGAATGTTAACTTATCTTAAAATCCGTATATGATTTTTGTCATAAAAATGACCGTATTATAGAAATATGTTCAAAAAATAGACTCGTATTGAACATTTTGATAGAAAGAAGCAATAAAAAAAGCTCTGAGATGTCAGAGCTTTTGCAATTATTTGGTCGAGAGTTATTGTATGTTGAATTTCAGTCTTTTCCCTTTGCTGTCAGAAATTATTCTACCGTCAGAATAAACTTGAGTGCCATTTACAAAAGTGTTCGTTATTTGGTGCGAAAATTCCATTCCGTCAAACGGCGACCAACCGCATTTGTATAGAATGTTTTCGGGCGAAACTACCCATTTTTTATTCGGATCAACTAAAACCAAGTCTGCAAAATAACCTTCGCGAATGTAGCCACGACGATCAATTCTGAACAGATCTGCCGGAGTGTGACACATTTTATCTATCACGCGTTCAACAGCGATAAGGCCTTTTCTACTCATTTCAAGCATCGCTACAAGCGAGTGCTGAACCAGTGGACCACCTGAAGGAGCTTTAAAGTAAGTGTTCTCTTTTTCCTGGAGTGCGTGCGGGGCGTGGTCGGTGGCTACCACATCTATTCTATCAGAACGTAACGCTTCCCATAAAGCAGCTTTGTCGGCAGCTGATTTTATTGCAGGGTTCCATTTAATCAAGTTCCCTTTTTTTATGTAATCGTTTTCGTCAAACCAAAGGTGATGAACACAAACTTCAGCAGTAATGTGCTTCTCAGATACTTTTCCAGAAGCAAAAAGCTTCATTTCGTCGGCTGTGGAAATATGAAGTACGTGCAAACGTGTACCATACTTTGCGGCAAGTTCAACTGCTTTCGACGACGATTTGAAGCAAGCTTCGGCACTCCTGATTTTCGGATGAGCCGAAATCGGTACAAATTCACCATATTTTTCACGGTAATTTGCAATGTTTCGCTGTATTGTTGGTTCGTCCTCGCAATGGGTTGCCACTAATAACTTTGTATTTCTGAATATTTCTGATAGTACGTTTTCGTTATCAACCAGCATGTTTCCTGTTGACGAGCCCATGAAAATCTTGATTCCGCAAACGTTCGACCCATCGGTTTTCAGTACTTCGTCGAGATTGTTGTTGGTAGCGCCCATATAGAACGAAAAGTTTGCCGGCGAAACCTCAGCAGCCCGTTCATACTTTTCTTCCAAGAGTTCCTGCGTTACAGTCTGAGGATTTGTATTGGGCATCTCCATATAAGATGTCACACCTCCGGCCACTGCGGCTACCGATTCTGTGGCGATTTCGCCTTTATGAGTAAGTCCCGGTTCACGAAAATGCACCTGGTCGTCAATTACTCCAGGGATAAGCAATTTTCCTTTTGCGTCAACAACGTTTGCTACTTTTTCAAATTCGGCAGGAACTTCATTCCCTTCAATTACTTTGGAGATCAATTCTCCGTCAATCAACACTGATCCGTCAAATGTTCGACCCTCGTTAACAATCCGGGCGTTTTTTATAAGTGTCTTCATTTTGCGAAATTTTGCCTCTATATAAATTTACTGAATATATAAACAAAAAGACCGCAGTTACGGCCTTTTTGTTTGCATGTTATTCAAGTTATTTCTGAATTTTCTCATAATGGGTAAACCAACTTCTGATTTTCATTTTCATAACACCCCAGAGTGCTTCATTAAAAATTCCGCCACTCATTTTTGATACGCCTAATTTTCGGTCGGTGAAAACAATTGGTACCTCTACTATCTTAAATCCATGTCTCCATGTTTTGAATTTCATTTCAATCTGGAATCCGTAACCCTTCAGGCGAATGTTGTCGAAGTCAATCGTTTCAAGAACTTTTCGGTGGTAACATTTAAACCCGGCGGTGGTATCCATTATTTTCAACCCGGTGACTTTACGAACATATACCGAAGCAAAATACGACATCAACACTCTGCCTAATGGCCAGTTGACAACATTTATTCCAGAAATATAACGTGAGCCAATAGCCAAATCAGCATTTTGCTCAACGCATGCCTGGTAAAGCCGTTCCAAATCGTCTGGATTGTGGGAGAAATCACAATCCATCTCGAAAATATAATCGTAATTTTTGTCGAGAGCCCAATGAAATCCAGCCAGGTAAGCTTTGCCAAGTCCCTCTTTACCGGCACGTTTTAGAATGTGAAGTTGTTCCGGAAATTCTGGTATCAGCTTATCGACTATATCTGCCGTTCGGTCAGGCGAATTGTCATCAATAATTAAGATTTGAAAAGGTATCGTTAGCGAAAAGACTTTTCTGATCATTCGCTCAACATTTTCTTTTTCGTTATACGTTGGAATTAATACCAGATTTTTGTGCACGTGCTCAGTTTTTTATTTTGATACGAAAATACAGCTTTTTGTTGCCTTTACTCTGGTATTAAACAAATCATTAACAAATTTTAGTGTATTTTATGTAGTATTGAGATATCTTTTAGATTTTGCCTGCACTCCACTGTCTGTTTTATAATTTACAATCATTAACAACTCTTTTGCAATTCTTATTAAACTTTAAGAATAAACCTAAGTCTCATGGGTGTTGAATAAGAAGACCAAATTTGTTTAGAGTTTAACTATCAAAAAAGCCACATGAAGAAGTTGATGATTTTGACGTTGCTGGTATTTTCTCTTTTACTGGGGGCGTATGCACAAGTTCCGCCGGCAGCGATGGGTGCAGGGGCAAGACCGGGAATGAACCCAGCCGTAAGAAATGGAAAGATTACAGGAAAAATTATAGATAAAGAGACAAAAGAACCGATGGAATATGCGAATGTGTCGGTTTTTCGCAAGCAAGATTCGAAGCTGGTTACCGGAAGTATTACCAGTGCAGGTGGAACATTTTCGATTCCTGATTTGCCTTATGGAGCCTACTATGTCGAAGCAAGTTTCATTGGTTTTGATAAGGCAACGGTTAATGATATAAAGCTGATTCCGAATGCAGCTGCCGTAGATTTAGGTACAATCGGATTGGAAGCATCCAGGGAACAGATTGGAACGGTTGATGTTGTTGCTGAACGGAATCGCGTTGAATATAAGATAGATAAAAAGGTGGTCAATGTAGCAAACGACATCAATGCAACTGGCGGAACAGCGGTCACTGTTTTGGAAAATACACCTTCGGTTGATGTTGATATCGATGGGAATGTTAGTTTACGCGGATCGTCGAATTTTACAGTACTTATTGATGGGCGACCAAGTGTACTAAGTGGCAGCGATGCGCTCAAGCAAATCCCTTCTTCGGCAATTCAGAACATCGAAATTATTACCAATCCTTCGGTAAAATACGATCCTGATGGGATGGCCGGAATCATCAACGTGGTAATGAAAAAAAACGTGCTGGCCGGAATAAACGGGATTATGAATGTAAACCTTGGAACAGGGGATAAGTATGGAAGCGATTTGACCTTGAATTACAAAACCAAGAAATACAATGTGTTTTTTGGTGGAAACTGGAACGATAATACTGACTGGGGTAAAATGAGATCGACACGCGAGACATACTCGAACGACACGACAACCTATTTATTGACTTCAGGAACAAGAAATATGTCACGCGGTGGAACGCAGATCAGAGGAGGGCTCGACTATTACATCAGCGATAAAACAACCGTAACTGTTTCTTCTGAAGTTGGAAATTACAATTTCGACAGCTACGGTACCGGGAACCTGCGCAATTATGATATGCCAAGCACTTTTGATATTTACTCCATACAAAATAATAATGCCAAACGAAACGGAAATTTTGTGAGTGCAAATGCCAATTTCCAGACTAAATTCAATGAAATGGGAACGCACAAACTCGAAGGTTCTTTCAATTATCGTTACCGCGATGGCAAAGATGACGAAACAGTTGACGAGAACTATTCTGATTCGGAATACAGAACTTTGGGTGAATACCTTTCAAGAGTAACCAGCCACGAAAATTCCTACTCCAACGACTATCGTGCAAAATTAGATTATACTTTGCCGTTCAAAAATGGCACAAAATACGAAGCAGGTATTCAGACTCGCATCGAGAATGAAACGGAGAGTCTTGATTTCAAGAGTTTTAATACAACTACGCAGTTGTTCGAAAACAATCCACTATTTACCAGTAATATGGATTTCAAAGAACAAATACACTCTGCTTATTCAACCTACACAGGAAATTTAGCGTTCATTAAATTTGTTGCAGGTATCAGGGGCGAATACAACAAACGCGAAATTACGCACTTCAAGGAAAACGTCCCAAACACGTATAAGCTTGATCAATTCGACTTCTTTCCATCGTTGCATCTATCCTGGGAACTGGCTGATCACAGCGAGCTGATGACCAGTTATTCAAAGCGTATCAATCGGCCCGATGGACGTGATTTGGATCCATTCCCAAGCTATCAGAACAAATACACCATCAGAACCGGGAACCCAGCTTTGAAACCTGAATATACCGATTCGTATGAATTCAGTTATATGAAGAAATTCGGGAACTCGTTCCTTTCTGTTGAATCATTCTATAGAACAACCAATAACCTTATTACAAGGCTTACCAATGTTGTTGACGACATTAGTTACATGACCGTTGGAAACATGAACCGCGACCATTCAATTGGTGGCGAAGTTATGGGTAACGTGAACATTACCAAATGGCTTTTGATGAATACTAGTTTCTCATTGTACAATTATAAGCTGAAAGGTGAGGTTTTAGGAACTTCGGTTGACAAACAGAGCACTAACTACAACGGCAGATTAAACGCAACCGTTAAGTTTAATCAGGATAGCCGATTGCAGTTAAGTGGGTTCTATCGTGGCCCATCGGTTTCTGCACAGGGGACTCAGAAAGGATCGGTTTTTACCAACCTATCATACCGTCAGGACTTCATGAAAAAGAAACTTACCGCCACGGTTAGTGTCCGCGATATTTTTGGAACAATGCGGATGCAGGGTACTTCTTCCGGCGACAACTTCAGTTCGACGTTTAAAATGACGCGAGAACCTCGGGTGATTATGCTTACACTCAGCTATAAGATAAACAACTACAAGCTGGATAAGCAAGGTTCGGAAGAACAACGGAACGAAAATAATGAGGATCTGTTCTAAACAGAGAATTATTTTTTATAACCGCGAGCGAGATCTGTTCCCCCGGATTTCGCTTTTTTTATGCCTGAAATTTATCAGGAATGAGTTTGGACAAATCAAGATTCGGGGCAAATAATTATCTTTGGTTCAAATGTTAAGTAATGTGCGCCAGATGAAGTTGTTTGTTTTGTACATTATCTTGTTTATTCCAACGGTAAGCTTCGCTCAGCTTTTCCCTAATATTGTTGACTTTCATGGTAAGGTTGACAAGATTATTGAGAAAAAGTACGGCAAGGAGTATTCAGCCTCAAAAAAGGACTCGGGCAATTTCAAACCGGGTAAATATTCGGGCTGGAAATACATTTATGCCTTTGATGACGACTCGAAGCTAACCAGGCAGCTTAACGTTTTGCAAAATGTAGTGCAGTCGGAGTCAACTTACCAGCGTAGCAAAAAGAGCGACAGAGTTGTGATAGCGCGCGAAGTGATCAGTTATACCGATCTGACAAGGCCGTCAAACTGTGTTGAGTACGAAAATTTTATCAATACTGAAGGTCAGATTCAAAAAGTTAATTACTGGGCAGTTGACTTGAAAAAAAGTACGAGGGAGCTGTTCCTGGTAGAAGACGATGCCATTTATCAGCAGGGAAAGTTGCAGTCGTTTGTTCGGCACAATGTGAACGGGAAAGGGGAATTGGACGCGGGAGAGCAGTGTAATCTGATATACGACGGATTGGGTCGCCTGATCAGGATTGAACGAAAAGACATTGAGACTGAGCTGAAAACTGTACTCGATTATTCATACAACCCGAAAGGATTCCTCGACCACTATTCGGTTGATTTTCTGGTTGGTATGCCCGGCTGGGGGAAAAATCCGAAGCAAGACATTTACTATAAATGTGATCGACAGGGAAACTGGATCAGGAAGTATTGGTATTCGGGAAAGAAAAGATACCTGGAGGCCCGTAGGACAATCAAATATAAGTAAGCCACACGAATGGATCAAATTCGAATTGAAACTCCTCGTCTGTTTCTTAGGCCAATCGAGTTAACTGATTCGGCTGCAATCCTGAAATACAAATCCGACAGAGAAGCAAATCAATTTCAGGGATGGATTCCCTCAACTCTTGAAGATGTACATTACTTTATAAATCATCGCGTTTCTCCGGAAATTGATCAGCCCGGAACCTGGTTTCAGATGGTCATTGCCAGGAAAAATAGCGGTGAATTGATCGGCGATATTGGCATACATTTTCCTGAGGAACAACCATCTCATGTTGAATTGGGAATTACCCTGGACAAAGCACAACAGGGACAAGGCTTTGCTTCTGAGGCGTTGAGAGAAGTAATTAGCTACCTTTTCCTGAAATTAGACAAGTTGAAAATTATCGCATCAATTGATCCGCGAAACGAATCGTCGATAAAGCTCTTTCAACGGTTGGGTTTTGTACAGGAAGCTTTATATGAGAAAAGCCTGTTCCTGAACGGCGAATGGGTTGACGATT
>DAOPZV010000006.1:41205-49606 GCA_035353575.1 Prolixibacteraceae bacterium
CCTTCCAAAATTTCCTTTGCTTTTTTCACCGTTTTTATTTTCTCGAAAGTCAGCGTCAGTTTATTGTTATTTTCTTTCATCCGGCAAGTGTTCACGTGGGTTTGCACGTATTTCAGTATGGTTCCGAAAGTGGCCGATTGGTAGAATGGCGATTTAGGATCAGAAATAAAGTGGCAAACCATTTTCTGGTTTTTCAGAATGATTTTCTCCATCCCAAGATCAATAGCAATACGCCGTAACCGCACAACTTCAATCAGCTCGATGCTTTGCGCTGGTAATTTTCCAAAGCGATCGATCAATCCGGCTTCAAACTGAACCAAAGCTTCCTCGCTTTCAATGTTGTCGAGCTCGCGATAAAGTAACATGCGTTCAGAAATACTTTGGATATACTTGTCAGGGAAAAGCAGTTCCAGGTCAGTATCAATCTGGCAGTCGCTGGCGAATTTCACATTCAGGAATGCGCGCGACGAATCTTCTTTTTCGTCCTTAAAAATATCTTTAAACTCTGTTTGTTTCAGCTCCAGAATGGCTTCGTTCAGGATACGGTGGTATGTTTCAAAACCAATGTCGGCAATAAATCCGCTTTGTTCGGCACCGAGCAGGTTTCCGGCTCCGCGAATATCCAAATCCTGCATGGCAATGTTGAATCCGCTTCCCAGTTCCGAGAATTCTTCAATGGCTTTCAGGCGGCGGCGTGCTTCGGCAGTAAGCGTTGATAATGGCGGCGCCAGCAGGTAACAGAACGCCTTTTTGTTTGAACGGCCAACACGACCACGCAACTGGTGCAAATCGCTCAGTCCAAAATTTTCGGCATGGTTGATAATGATGGTATTGGCGTTCGAAATATCCAATCCCGATTCAATAATGGTGGTTGCAATCAGCACATCAAATTCGCCATTGATAAAGTCCATCATTACCTGCTCCAGTTTTTCACCTTCCATTTGGCCGTGGCCGACAACGGTGCGTACGCCCGGCACAATCTTTTTGATTTCGGCCTCAACCTCAAAGATATTTGATACGCGGTTATGAATGAAAAACACCTGTCCGCCCCGGGCCATTTCGTATTGAATGGCTTCGCGGATGATATCGACGTTAAATCCGTGCAATTCGGTTGCAATGGGGTAGCGGTTGGGTGGTGGTGTCTGGATAATCGAAAGGTCGCGGGCACCCATCATCGAAAACTGCAATGTTCGCGGGATAGGTGTTGCTGTCAGCGTTAAGGTATCGACGTTTACTTTCAGATGCTTTAATTTTTCTTTTACCGAAACGCCGAACTTTTGCTCCTCGTCAACAATCAGGAGCCCCATGTCTTTGAACTTGACTTCTTTCCCGACGAGTTTGTGTGTGCCGATAAGAATGTCAACTTTGCCGTCTCTGGTATCGGCGAGCACTTGTTTTACGTCGGCGGATTTGCGTAGCCTGCTAATGTATTCCACTCGCGCCGGGAAATCCTTCAGTCGTTCGGAGAATGTTTTGAAATGCTGAAGCGCCAAAATGGTTGTTGGCACCAAAACGGCGACCTGTTTGCTGTCGGTAACAGCCTTGAAGGCCGCACGAACAGCTATTTCAGTTTTGCCAAAGCCCACATCGCCGCAAACGAGCCGGTCCATCGGAATTTCTTTTTCCATGTCTTCTTTTACCGCGATGGTGGTTTTAACCTGGTCGGGAGTATCCTCATAAATGAATGATGCTTCCAGCTCGTTTTGCAAATACGAATCTGGCGAAAATGCAAATCCCCGCTCCTGAAGCCGCTGTGCATACAGTTGAATCAGGTCTTTTGCAATATCTTTTACCTTGGCCTTGGTGCGGTCTTTCAGTTTTTGCCAGGCTCCGCTTCCCAGTTTACTGATATTCGGTTCAGTGCCGTCTTTGCCTTTGTATTTTGAAATGCGGTGAAGGTTGTGAATGCTCACCAGCAGCACATCATTGTCTCTGTATGTCAATCGGATAGCTTCCTGAAGTTTGCCGTCAACTTCCGTTTTCACCAGTCCGGCGAATCGCCCGATTCCATGATCTACGTGTACAACCCAATCGCCCTGGTGCAGTTTATTGAGTTCTTTCAATGTAATACTGTCGCGTTCGGCTTTTTTCGATTTTATCTGGAACCGGTGGTAACGCTCGAATATTTGGTGGTCGGTAAAACAGCATATTTTCAGATCGTTGTCGATAAACCCTTCGTTCAGGGTAAAGTCAACGGGCTGGAAATCAACTTTCAATCCTTTATCTTTAAAAATGGCCTTGATTCGGTCGGTTTGCGAAACGTTGGTTGAAAGTATGTAATTGGTGTATTGTTCGTTTTGATGACTGATCAGGTTTTCGGCCAGCAAATCAAAATTTTTATTGAATGTCGGTTGGTGCGATGTTCTGAAAGTTACCGTTTTACACTTGTCAAAAAATACCTTCTGGCCAAATTCGACGCAGGTAAATTTTTTGATTTCATTCGTAAAATCTTTTCCGGATAGCAGCTTAGCGAACCATTCTTTTCGTTCTTCTTCCGTTTCTGTTTTTTCGATCGTTTGGGTAAAGTCGTGCTCCATTTGATCAGCAATCAACTGAATATCATTCAGAATCAAAATGCTGTCAGCAGAAGTAAATTCAAGAAAGCTAATTCGGCCTTCGCCGGTTAAATTCTCCTGAATATTTGGAATGATGCTGATTTTCGGCAGCGACTCTTTTGATATTTGGTTATCGAGGTTAAAACTTCGTATTGAGTCAACCTCATCACCAAAAAAATCAATTCGGTATGGGTCTTCGGACGCAAATGAATAAATATCGACAATTCCGCCACGAATTGAGTACTGCCCTGGTTCGTAAACGAAATCGACGCGCTCAAATCCGTATTCGTAAAGAACTTCGTTTACAAATTCAATGGAAAGTTTGTCTCCTTTCGAAACCTGAAACGTATGCGAAGCCAGTCCCTCGCCGGAAATCACTTTTTCGACCAGGGCTTCGGGATAAGTCACGATGATAAGTGGAGAATTCTGCTTCAGCTGGTTCAACACCTCAGTTCGCATAATGATGTTTTCCTGCTCGATGGTTTCGTAGGCAACCGAACGCTTGTACGATGACGGGAAAAACAAAA
Organism: Prolixibacteraceae bacterium; assembly: GCA_035353575.1. GTDB lineage: Bacteria > Bacteroidota > Bacteroidia > Bacteroidales > Prolixibacteraceae > Aquipluma. The sequence continues at coordinate 44,288 of DAOPZV010000006.1, forward strand.
CCTGTGCATCGGGTGAGAGTGTGTTCAAATCGTCGTAGAAGTAAGAGGCTTCTTCTCTGTCGTTCAGGCAAATAACAAAAGTTTTATTTGTTTTTTCCGACAGTGCCGAAACCAAAATGCTTCGGGCTGAACCAACAATTCCCTGCAGGTGAACTTTTTCACCCGGGGTATTCAGCAGCTTACACAGTTCATCATTTTGCCTGCGCCCACTGAAAAGTCGTCTAAACTCTTTCCGATCCAAAACTGAAAAATTTTGATGACAAATGTAAGTAATAATGACCTACAGTGGTTACTTAAAAGTTCGGTAAGGCAAACTACAAATCGGAATTATGCGTTATTTAATTGAGAATAAAACAGTAAATTCGTTTTGTGTTGAACTGAACAGGCGCTCATATTCAGCAGTAAAACAGTTGTAAATCAGAAGATAAAAATGGCAAGGTTTTTAAACGACAGGAACGCAGCAACCGGGCAAATTCCAGGTTCGCTAATCTATCTCGGGAGTAAAAAGATGGAAAAACCGTTAATCAGGTTAACCACTTACAATACCGAAAAAATGATTGAAAAAGAGCTTGATACGCTCGATGAATGCTTGTCCTATTTGTCGGACGATTCAGTGACATGGCTGAGTTTGTATGGCTTGCATGATGAAACGTTGATCGAAAAACTCGGAGAGAAGTTTGACATACACAGCATTTTGCTTGAAGATATGTTGAACACTGGTCAGCGCCCAAAAATTACGGAGACAGACAAGTATCTGATTGTCATATTGAAGATTCTCGATTTTGATGAAAAGACGCACCAATTGAGTTCAAATCAAATCTCGATGATTTTGGACGATTCTTTTTTGATCACGTTGCAGGAAAAAGAAGGCCATTATTTCGAGTCTATCAGGGAGCGAATCCGAAAAGGGACCGGTCGCGCACGTCGTAAAAAAGCAGATTACCTCACTTATGTATTGCTCGATACAATAGTTGATAATTATTTGGTAAACATAGAGTTGCTTGGCAGCTTGATCGAAAAAACTGAAGGGCGTATTTTCACTCCGGGACAAAAAAATCTGATCAGTGAGATTTACAAACACAAAACGGAAATCAATTTCCTCCGGAAAAACATAAGGCCGGTGAAAGAGATTGTTCATCAGCTCATTGAAAATGAGTCGGGCTTTATTGCTGACGATAACCTGAAGTATTTTCACGATTTGAATGACCTTATTATGCAGGCCTCGGAAACCATTGAGATCTACCAGATGATGCTTAGCGATCAGATGAACATTTACAACGCCAACCTCGATTTGAAAGCCAATGAGATCATGAAAGTGCTGACCATTTTCTCAGCATTTTTCATTCCGCTTACGTTTGTTGCGGGTGTTTACGGTACCAACTTCGAAAACATTCCCGAGCTCAAAATGCAATATGGCTACGTGTATTTCTGGATCGTGATGGTGCTTATTACCATTGGATTAACCTTTTACTTCAAGAGACGAAAATGGTTCTGAACCGGATTATTTTGTTTCACCCGGAGTGAGCTCCTCGATAAAATCGTTTCCTGAAATGTTTAAGTCTAGCGAAGGATTTTCCTTGGTTTCAGAAATGTAATAGAGTTTCGATTCGTGGCTTCCCAATGTGACTGAAATACGCGTTGGTTTTCCAAGTCCGAGGCTGAATCCAGGTTCCCATATAAATACCCAGGCTTCTTTCACGCCAATGAGATCCCAAACAGAATAGCTTTCTGTTACAACAGAATCGGTGTCGTTCAGTACCAAAACCGACCATGCATTTATCTTCCGGTATTTTCTGACGGCAACCTTGTTTATCACATTGTTTCCCCAGAAAGGCAAGGTTGCACTTTGCGGACGAGTTGACGGCTCGAGGAACCGCCACAATTGCAGCTTGTCGCTTTCGAGCAATTTAAAATTATCCGACGTTCCGATAGCTCCGCCCATAAATGCTACCCACAAGGCCAGGCTTTTTTGTTCTTCGTTGGTGTAATCGCTTTTGTAATTGCGCAGAAAAACTACATCCGGATCGTTTTGCCAGAATACATTGTTGAAATACTGTGTGTTATAGCTTTCGTCGAGAATGCGTCCTGTTGTTTGTTCCTCCCATTTCCACGACTGGTCTTTGTCAATTCGTACGGCGTCAACAAACCCAATAACCGGAGAATATGGCGAGCGGTTGGCCGTTATAAAACTTCCGGCACCCACCGCAGTACGAATAATTTCCATAATCGAGCGCAATACCTGAACCGATGATCTGATCTTCTTGGTTTTCTGAATGCCAGTCGGCTCCTGCAAGCCCCAATCCAATCGATCGAGTTCATAATATGTGAAGCCCATCTCGTGAAACTTCTTGAATACTTTGCCGATGTAATTTTTCACGTCATCAACATTCCCGTCAAGCGAATAAAGACGTCCATCAGCATCGCGATCCATCACAATCGGGTTATCCTCTTCATCTTTCAATATCCAACGCGGATGATTCCTGAATATTCGGCTTTTTTCGTGAACAACAAATGGAGCGACGTATATTCCGGCGCGATATCTTCGGCTAAAAATCTCACGAGCCACAGGTTCCATTGTTTTAGGCCAGTTGCTGTTGTTGTTCAGCCAATCGCCTGCAATGCAGTATCCCGGGCCAATATTCACTGCTTTTATTTTCAGGGGTGGTTCAATTTCGTCCATCACCAGGAGCTGTTCCTGAAGATATTTGAAACTGAATGCCGACCGAAAATCCTGGAATGAGTTCCAGAAGTAGTTGGTGCTTGTATCTCGCCTTGCCTGGTTTTGTTCGGATATGCTCCATGCCAGGTTTTGCATGGCTCCAAATGGCTGGTTGCCGTAATAAACGAACAAATCGGGTAACTTTATAAATTCGTCTTTTAGCGGAATGTTTTCCGTTGCAAAGCCTGCTTCAAAGAATACGGCCTCCTTCCCAAAGTTTTTGTCGTTTAGGCCTTTTCGGCGTGGTCTGTTAAATATTGAGCTTCGTTGAATAAAATCGGTTTGCTCGTAAGCGCCTATCGAAAGAGTATCTCCATTTGGGGCGATTAGTCCAGTCATCATAAAACTATCGTACGACCATGCTTCTTCATCGGGATAGTTCATTGGCTTGCGGTTTGTCGATTTTCGAAACTCAAAAATTCCGGATTGCCCGCCTGTACCAAAACCCTGCTTGAAAAAGTAGTTTGCCCCAATTACATAACCTTCGCCAAGCGGATTAAACCAGGTTGGCGCATATTTCATTCCGCTTATTTCTGCTCCAATTGAAATTGTGTTTGAATGTGTTCTCAAATCGAGCATAACGAAACCGCCTTCTACCTCATAAATTATTCGTTTTCCCTTTGGCGAGTCGCCCATAAAGGTATTCCGAACAAATATACTTTGCCCGTTGATCGAAGGACGACAATTGGATAAGCGAATACTGCCGGCAAAAATATCGAAAGTCCCGTCTTCATGCAGAATCCATTCAGGTTTTCCCAAAACAAAATCCTGATGTTTCAAGTTGCCGGGTGGAGGAGTAAAAGCCTGCGAAAACTTTGGAAATGAAATCAAACTTGCGCCAAGACCAGCACTCATCAATTTTAGAAATGTTCTTCTTTCAAAAGATTTGTCGGGCATATCTTTTCGTTAGGTTAAAAAAGGAGCCTAAATTTAACAACTTTTAACAGACACGAACAAGGAGTTTTCGAATTAAACCGAAAAAAGTTAAGAAGCGCAAATCAATTCCTCAGTGCCTCAACTTCTTCAACGGTTTTAGGCTTTGGTTTGCCTAATCGCTTGTAGCCATTCTCCGTAACCAGGAAGTTTTCTTCGTTACGAATTCCGCCAAAATTTCTGAATTTATCAATCTCATTCCAAATAAGGAAATCATTAAATCTGCCTTCTGATTTCCATAAGTCAATTAATTCAGGAATGAAATAAATACCTGGCTCGATCGTGAAAACGTGCCCCGGTTTAAGTTTTTTGGCGAATCGGAGAGACTTTAAGCCAAACAGCGTACTTTTAGGTTCGCCGTCGTAGCCAACCCATACCTCGCCAAGGTCTTCCATGTCGTGCACGTCCAGACCCATCATGTGCCCGGTTCCGCAAGGGAAGAACAAAGCATGAGCACCTTCGGCAACGGCTTGATCAACATCGCCTTTCATCAGGCCTAATTCTTTCATCGAGCTTACTATTGATTTGCATGCTGCAAAATGAACGTCGCGGAAAGCCGTGCCTGGCGCAATTGTATCAATGGCAGCTTCATGAGCTTTAAGGCTGATTTCGTATATCTGTTTCTGTATTGTTGTAAATTTTTTGCTCACCGGGAACGTGCTGGATAGGTCGCCGGCATAATGCATTTCCGATTCGGCACCCGCATCAACCAGGAACAAGTCTCCATCCTTTATAATGTTGTGGTGAACGTGGTTATGCAAAGTTTGCCCGTTAATGGTTGCAATAATTGGGAATGCAATATTACAATTCTGAGCGAGGGCAACCTCATGAATTCGTGCAGCAACTTGAGCTTCTGTCATCCCTGGCGTAGCCATTTTCATTGCTGCAACATGCATATCAACCGATAAATCAACAGCTTTTTCAATTTCTGTAATTTCTTCTGCTGATTTTATTTCACGCTGACTTATAACTGCTTTCACCAAATCAGATGAGGCATTGACATTAATTTGGTCAGGCCTGATATTCAGGAATCGAAGAAGTTTTATTTTATTTTCAGGCCGGTAAGGCGGAAGAAAATGAATATCTCGCCGGGCAGCCTGGGCTTCCCTCAAAATGGTGTATAATTTGGTCATCGACTGGGTTTCGGTAATACCCGAAAGGATTGCCCGTTCGGCAATTGTTGGTTGAGGCCCCATCCATACGATATCGTCGATGGTATAGTCGTCGCCAAAAATAATCTGATGATCGTTATCAATATCAATTATTGCTGCCAACGACGGAAAATCTATTCCGAAGTAATACAAAAAAGAACTATGCTGCCTGAAATGATAAGTATTATCCGGATAATTCATCGGGCTTTCGTCGTTACCCCAAAATAAGATTAACCCGGAACCAATCTTTTCACTAAGAATTTTTCTACGTTGTATATATACTTCTGCTTTAAACATATTTTCAAAATTAGGAGCGTTAAAGTTAGAAATATGATTTTAAAGACTCTTAAAAAATTGAAGTGAATTTAGCTAAATTCTAATGTACGCAGGCAAAATTATTGTGCCGCTTCGGTTAGTTTGCTAACAGACAAAACAATAACGGATTAAGCTTAAAAATAAAATACTAAAAAGTCTTTATTTTCTGATCAAAGTATGGTTGTAGGTTGTTAATACATT
>DAOPZV010000007.1:0-7661 GCA_035353575.1 Prolixibacteraceae bacterium
CCTTTGCCGTTGACTTCAGTCAACGGATAGAAGTAAGACCAGCATTCCGGGCTTTAGCCCAAAAGCATTGTGACTAAAGCCATTGGCTTCGATGATCATTCTGTCGGTCAGCTAAAGCAGACGGTAAAGGATAGCTTAGGTACTTAGACGAATATTCATTAAATTAATCAGCAAGTGACAAAGAATTTAGTTTATTGCTGAACGGTCTTCAGAAATTAGCAAATACATTTTTAAAACCGCTTTGGACTCCTACATCAAAGCATTAATATAAAGACATGAAAATCAAGATATTCATCCTGATTTTGATATGCTTTTCAGCGATCAAAACCGGATTCTCAATAGAAATACCCAATACAAACAGCGCGCATTTAAGCGGAAAAATTACAGAAAAAACCAGTAGCGAACCCATTCCGGGAGTAAGCATCTATTTTCCCGACCTGAAAGTTGGAACCATCTCGAAACCCGACGGAACTTACAGCATTGATAAACTTCCGGCCACCAAATTATTGGTTCAGGTGCGGTTTATCGGCTACAAAATGGTCACTCGCCAGATCGATCTTTCCAAAGAACAAACACTTGATATTCAACTTGAAGTATCGGTTACAGAAATTAGCGAGGTTGTAGTTACCGGGCAAACCGGCGGAGTGGAAAATAACCGAACCCCCTCTCCCATTGCTGTAATCCCGAGAATCGACATGCTTCAGAATTCATCGACAAATATTATTGATGCGCTGGCGTACACCCCGGGCGTTTCGCAAATCACTACAGGAACAGGCATTTCGAAGCCGGTTATTCGCGGAATGGGCTACAACCGGGTTGTAGTTATAAACGACGGAATCCGTCAGGAAGGTCAGCAATGGGGCGACGAGCATGGAATTGAGATTGATGACAACACGGTGAACCGCGTAGAAATTCTGAAAGGGCCTGCCAGTCTGGCCTATGGATCGGATGCTATGGCTGGCGTTATCAATATGCTATCAGCGCCTACGTTGCCCGAAGGTTCAGTAAAGGGAAACATATCTTCCAATTACCAGACGAACAACGGCTTAATTGGTTATTCGCTCAACCAGTCGGGAAACAAGCAAGGTTTTATTTGGGATGTGAGGTACAGCAACAAACTGGCTCATGCCTATCAAAACAAGTATGACGGATGGGTTTACAATTCGGGATTCAGAGAGCAGGCAGCAACCGTCGTTTTAGGCATCAACCGAAGCTGGGGATATTCGCACCTGCACCTCGGAGCTTATGCCTTAAAGCCCGGAATTGTTGAAGGCGAACGTGATGAAACCAGTGGAAAATTCATCAAAGCTGATGAATCAGTGGCGAGTTGGAGCGATTTTCATTCGTACCAGCCCGATGCGCCTTTCCAGAAAATAGCACACTACAAAGCAGTTTGGAATAGCAGCGTATTTATTGGGCAAAGCAGGCTGGAGGCAACTTTGGGATTTCAGCAAAACCAGCGCAAAGAGTTCGAAAGTGCCGACGAATATGGGCTCTTCTTTTTATTGAATACCGTTAATTACGATTTAAAATACCTTTTCCCGGAGAAGAATAACTGGAAATTCAGCGCCGGAGTTAACGGAATGGGGCAAAAATCGGAAAATCGGGGAATAGAATTCCTTGTTCCGGCATACCGGCTGTTCGATTTTGGAATTTATACCATTGCCAACAAAAAAATCGGAAAACTTGATTTAAGCGGAGGAATCAGGTTCGACAGCCGCTCTGAAACAGGTGACGCGCTTTACCTGAACAACAGCGATGAAAAGACAACGGCAACCGACCCGGATGCTACCGAACGTTTCAAGGCCATCAATAAAAAGTTAACCGGGTTCTCGGGCAGCCTGGGAGGAACATATCAAATCAGTGAGGCTGTTTACACCAAAATGAATGTCTCGCGCGGATTTCGTGCACCCAACATTGCAGAGCTGGGCTCGAACGGCGTACACGAAGGTACCTTGCGCTACGAGCTTGGTAACGAAAACCTGAAACCTGAAACAAGCCTTCAGTTCGATTTTATCTTTGGGATCAATACGACGCACGTTTCTACTGAACTGGATTTATTCACAAATAGGGTGAATCATTTCATTTACATCAACAAGACTGCTGACCAGAGCGACAACCCAATTTATGAAGGTTTGCCTGTGTTTCAATTCTCGGAAGGCGATGCTCAATTTTATGGTGGCGAATTTCAGTTTGATGTTCACCCGCATCCGTGGGACTGGCTGCACATCGAAAACTCTTTTTCGTATGTGAGGGGAACATTGCTCAATCAGCCTGAAGACTCACACAATCTGCCGTTTATTCCGGCGCCAGTTTGGGTTTCCGACTTAAAATTTGAACTTGGCAATCCGGTTAAATGGATGAACCAGGCTTACCTGAAAATTGGCATGGACAAAACCTGGGTGCAGAATCATGTTTATTCGGCTTTCGATACCGAATCGAAAACTCCGGGCTACACCTTGCTGAATGCAGGCTTTGGTTCCGATTTCGTTTTCGGGCACAGAAGCCGGTTTTCGTTATACATTTCGGCCAATAACCTGGCCAATGTGGCTTATCAAAGTCATTTAAGCCGCTTAAAATACGCAGGAATCAATCCTGCAACCGAACGCACAGGCATTTACAATATGGGGCGTAACATAAGCTTCAAGTTGTTGATACCGATTGATTTTTCAGACTAAGTTCTGAAGAAAGCAAGCAGGAAAAGGAACGGGAGCGAATGGTATCTTGTTCCTTTTCTTATTTTTGGCACGAAAATGAGAATTGACCATGCAAAACATCATCTATCAAAAGCCTGAAAAGCTGAAAGAGCTGACCGCCAAACGCAAACAAGAATTTACAGCTCTTTTTAAACGACTGAAGGCCAAAAAACCGAAAGATTTGGATGATGTTGTTCATGAGTTGCACGAAGAAGCTTTCGATCAGTTCGATTGTTTGACTTGTGCCAATTGCTGCTCGTCGATCAGCCCAATTGTGACTGAGAAAGATATTGAACGACTGGCTAAACGCATGCGGATGAAAGCGGTAGATTTCATCGCTCAATACCTGTACATCGACGAGGATAAAGATTACGTTTTTCAGCGGACCCCCTGCCCTTTTTTGATGCCCGACAATTATTGCATGGTTTACGAAGACCGGCCCAAAGCTTGCCGCGAATACCCGCATACCGACCGCAAACGCATGTATCAAATCCTGAACCTCACCCACAAAAACTGCGAAGTCTGCCCGGTAGTTTATTGCATCACCGAAGAGTTGGTAAAAAAATACTAAGTTCGAAGTTCGGAGTTGTAAAAAAGTTCCAAATTTCAAGTTCCAGGTTCCAGGTTTGCTATTTGGTTAAATTGTTGAATTGCTAAATTGTTTTCTAACCATTCAGCCATAAAACCACTTCTCGGTATCTCCAAATCCTCAAATCCAGGCTTCTTCCCCGCTTTAAACTTTGGTTAATAAAAGTAAAAGCGTTTCGGGGCAGTTAGGATGTTCGCCAGCCTTTTCCTATTTTTGGAAAAATTTTCAAAAAAACTATTAAAACCATTGATAATGAGAAAAAAGATTGTTGCCGGAAACTGGAAATGTAACACAACCGTTCAGGAAGGTGTTGAATTGGCCAAAGCTGTGAACGAATTAGTGGCAAAAGCTACTGACGCTAAAGATGTAGTAGTAGTTCTTGGAACTCCATTCACACACATCACCAGCGTTGTTGCTGCTGTTGATACCAACCGCATTGGCGTTGCTGCCCAGAACTGTGCTGCTGAAGCAAAAGGCGCTTTCACCGGCGAAGTTTCGGCCGCTATGGTTAAATCAACCGGCGCTCAATATGTTATTTTAGGTCACTCTGAACGTCGCGAATATTACGGCGAAACGAGCGCAATCCTGAATAAAAAAGTGGCTTTGGCTTTGGCTAACGGCTTAACTCCAATCTATTGCTGCGGCGAAGCGTTATCAGTTCGTCAGGCTAACGAACAAAATGCTTTCGTAAAAACTCAGCTCGAAGAAACAATCTTCCAGTTAAGCGCTGAAGAATTTGGTAAACTCGCTATTGCTTACGAACCAATCTGGGCTATCGGAACCGGCGTAACTGCATCAACAGAGCAAGCACAAGAAATGCTGGCTTTTATCCGTAGCTTGATTGCCGAAAAATTCGGAAAAGCTGTTGCTGAAGAAACTTCAATCCTTTACGGTGGTAGCTGCAACGCTAAAAACGCTCCTGAATTGTTTGCCCAGGCCGACATCGACGGTGGTTTAATTGGTGGTGCATCGCTGAAAGCTGAAGATTTCTTGGGAATTATTACTGCTTACTAAGACAAGGCAAAAGGAAAAAGTAGAAAGGCAAAATATACTGTCGCGAAAGGCTGTCCGGTAACGGATGGCCTTTTCTATTAGCTTTCAGCAGTTAAATCTTCATCTTTAACACTTTCGAAACATTTCCGTTTTTAAATTAATGTTTTATAACACAAAAGTTAATGTTCGATTAACACTTATCTCCTCAAGCCGCCTTATCTTTGTATCGTTATCACATTTCATAAGTTAGGTTTGATTAGTTTTATTGGTTTAGTTAGTTTAGTTAGGTTTAGTTAGGTTTAGAGAAAGGGTAGATTGCAAAATCTATCCTTTTTTCTATTTATAGGCCTGTCAACAACTATTGTCCCTTATTCTCAGGATGACAAAAACAGCTGACCAAATGATCGTTTACCATTCCGGTTGCCTGCATGTGCGCATAAACTACGGTTGAGCCCACAAATTTGAATCCCCGTTTCTTAAGATCGGCGCTTATTTTATCCGAAAGCTCAGTTTTTGCTGGTACTTCCGAGAGTTGCTTCCAATGATTTATTATAGGCTGATGATTAACAAAGCCCCAAATATATGCATCGAAACTGCCAAATTCGTCAACTATTTTCAGGAATGACTGAGCATTAGTTATTGCAGCTTCAATTTTCATACGGTTGCGTATAATTCCAGCGTTGTTCATCAATTCCTCAACTTTAGCCGAATTATAAGCCGCCACTTTCTGAACATTAAAATCATCAAAGGCCATTCGAAAAGCTTCGCGCTTTTTCAGGATGGTTATCCAGCTTAAACCAGCCTGCATTCCTTCCAATATCAGGAATTCGAACAGTTTTTGATCGTCGTGCAAAGGCTTTCCCCATTCGGTATCGTGGTAGTTCGAGTATATTTCGCTACTAGCCGCCCAACTGCATCTGTTTTCCATATTCATCCAGTTTAATTATTTATAATCAACACATTAGAATCTATCAAAAAGTTTTCAACCTGAAAGTAAGGTTTCAGGCGAAGTTAATCAAACCAAAAAAATATTAAAATTCTCAAAAAAGCTGAAATGGTGTAAAATATTATTTTTGGTATATATAAATTGCACCTCGATGAAAAAACTGATATTCCTGCTGTTTATTATATGTTCGAATCTGGCTTTCAGTCAATTAAACATCGACTACTATATGCGAGTGGGCGAAACCCGCATCCAGATTGGCAACTACGTTGGCGCAATTGAAAACTTTAACATAGTCATTCGTTTTAAACCTCACCTTCCTGAGCCCTATTATTACCGAGGATTGGCTAAACACCAGCTGGAAGATTTCAGGGGTGCAATAAAGGATTATGACAAGGCCGTTGAAATTAAGCCCTTCTATCCTGAAGCCTATATGTATAGAGGGCTTGCGTACCTTCAGATTAACGATTTTGCAAAATCGATTGCCGATTACAACAGGGCGGTAGAGCTAAATCCACGTGATGCCAACATTTTCAATAACCGCGGAATTGCAAAAATTTCGATGAAAGATATCGACGGAGCAATTGCCGATTACACTAAATCCATCGAGCTAAATCCAAAATTTACAAATAGTTACATCAACAGAAGCAATGCATTGCTGATGAAAAAAGATATCAAGGGAGCCATTAAGGATCTAAACCAGGCAATCATTATCAGGCCACACTATGCTAATGCATATCTTCTCAGAGGCTTAGCCCGGTTTGAACTAAATGATTATGCTTCGGCTCTACGCGATTTTGATCAATGTATAAAACTTGATCCTCAGAACGCCTATGCATTCAACAATCGTGGTATCGTAAAGCAAAAGCTGGAAGATTTTAAAGGTGCAATTAACGACTATAATATGACGTTGCAGCTCGATCCGACAATGGCAAATGCTTATATGAACAGGGGAATCGCAAAAGAAAACTTAAAAATTCCGGGATTTGAGCAAGACTACGCCACTGCTGCGAAACTTGATCCTAAATTTGCTTTTAATCCCAAAGAAGTTGATTACAGTTCTTTAGCGCAGGCAAAAAAGAAAGCGGGACAGCAACAGACACAAAATAATCAACCACCAGCACAAAATCCAACTCAATCGGCTCCACCAACGCAAAACCTGATCGCACAAAATGCGAATGCTCCGGTTCAGCAAACGGATTCAATCAGGAAAAGTGAGCGGCCTCAAGAACAGAAAAAAGAGACCAAGGAAGAACGAGACCGCAGAAGATATCGTCTTTCGCTGGCCGACACGCGAAATTTACCAGCATCAAAAAACGAAAAGGTCGATGATGGGCTTATTCAGAATAAAAACATTATCATCGATCTTCAGCCTATTTTTATTTTATCGTCACACAATAAAAATTCAGAAGAATACAGTCCAATCCAATACTATAATTCTGATTTGGAGACAATTAATAATTTCAACAATTACGACCCGATGATCAACATCATCAACAAACCAGGAAGCGACCAGAAAGACTACTATAAAAACAACGTACTGTACTTTAATGAGAGGATTGCAAAAAATAAAGAAGAAAGCCTTAACTTTTTAAGCCGAAGCATATTCTATTGTCTGACTGAAGATTACCCCCATACAATGAAGGACTTGCAACAAGCCATTGACTTAAATGGGAAAAATGCTTTAATCTTTTTTGCCCGGGCCAATTGCCAAATGAAGATGAATGAGCTTCTGGAACAGGTCAATATGAATTCAGACAAGCTTCAAATTCCCCTGAAAGTTAGTGCAAACCAGAAGGAAACATCAGCATCACAAAACCTGGCCGACTATACTGAAGTTATAAACGACTACAATAAATGCTTGCAGCTTAACCCTCAGTTTCCGTATGCCTATTTTAATCTCGCCTACGTGAAATGTAAAACGCACGACTACGAGGGTGCCCTGGCTGATCTGAACAAAGCTATTGATATTGAAAAGGATTTTGCCGAAGCATATTTCAATCGAGGCTTAACAAAAATATACCTCGACGATATCGATGGCGGAGCAATGGATTTAAGTAAAGCTGGCGAACTTGGTATTCAGGATGCCTATAACATTATAAAACGTTACTGCAATTAAGTATCTTTGTGCAATTGCATAGAAAATTCAGAAAATGCCATTTGCCAATCAACCGCTAGCCGAACGCCTGCGTCCAACATCGCTTGACGACTACATCGGGCAGGAACACCTTATTGGTGAAGGTGCTGTTTTGCGCAAAATGATTGAATCCGGCAAAATTTCTTCATTCTTACTTTGGGGCCCTCCCGGTGTGGGCAAAACAACCCTGGCTAAAATTATTGCAAACACGCTGAACCGCCCGTTTTACACACTCAGTGCAATAAATTCAGGAGTAAAGGATGTGCGCGATGTAATTGAAAAAGCACAACGTAACCAGTTTTT
>DAOPZV010000007.1:7761-39590 GCA_035353575.1 Prolixibacteraceae bacterium
TACCTGAAAACCAGAAAAGTTGAGTTAAAAGAAACAGAAGCTTTACTCCGATTCTCAGGAGGCGACGCCCGAAAACTACTAAATATTCTCGAACTGGTAATTAACGCTAATGAAGACGAAGAAACAGTAATTACCAATGAGCTGGTAATTGATCGGCTTCAGAACAATATGGCCATGTACGACAAGAATGGCGAAATGCACTACGACATCATTTCAGCGTTTATCAAAAGCATGCGTGGAAGCGATCCGGACGCCGCTGTTTACTGGCTTGCCCGAATGATTGATGGTGGTGAAGACGTTAAATTTATAGCTCGCAGAATGCTGATTCTGGCAGCCGAGGATGTTGGTTTGGCTAATCCCAATGCATTATTGTTGGCGCAAAGTACATTTGATGCAGTACATAAAATAGGAAATCCTGAAGCACGTATAATCCTCTCGCAATGTGCCATTTACCTGGCAACATCACCTAAAAGTAATTCGGCATATATGGCGATTGACGATGCCCTTGCAGTTGTAAAGTCAACAGGTGATTTGCCTGTACCATTGCATATACGGAATGCTCCCACCAAACTGATGAAAGAGCTTGGTTATGCAAAAGATTATAAATATGCACATTCCTACGAGAACAATTTTATTGAACAAGATTTCCTTCCAAAAGAAATAAAAGATAAGCGATTCTACACACCTCAAAATAATCAGCAGGAGGTCAAGATTCTTGAACGGTTAAAAAGCCTCTGGGGGAAGCGCTATGGAAAATAACTTTTTATTTCTGAAAAACAGAAACAGAACCAATTTATTGTAATCTCCTGCAAATCGCCATCGATAATACTTTCAGAATTATTTTTAGCCAAAAAGTAGGGTAAGCTTTTGCCCAACCGGACCTAATACAAAACGATTAAAAATTGCAGCGTTGAAACGCTAATAAGCCGTTTTTAAATTAAAAAATCATTAAACCCAGATGAAAATTGATTAGTTTCGAACGACCTAATTACTTGTAAAAACCTATGGAGCTGTTAAAAGAAATCATCGATCATTTTGAAAAAGTTTCGTTGGCTGAATTAGATAAAGTAGAGCTAATGAACAGAACGGACCTTAAATTTTGCTTCCACAGAAAACTCGCACCCGCAATTTTTGAAGCAATGAAAGGGCATTATTCGGCCCTCGAAATCGACGGCGAATCTGTGTTTAACTATCACAACATCTATTATGACACCTTCGATAACCAAATGTATATGTGTCATCACAACGGAAAACTAAACCGATATAAAATACGGGTTAGAAAATACAACCAAACAGGCATTAGTTATCTGGAAATCAAATATAAAAACAATAAAGGCAGAACAATTAAAGAACGAATTAAATGCGCTGACTTTAAAGAATCATTCGATGAAAAAGAAGCTAGTTTTATTGAAGCGTTTTCTCCGTTTAATCCACAAGAATTGTCTCCCAAAATAATCAACACCTTTAAACGAGTAACACTTGTGAATCATGGATTCACTGAAAGAGTAACCATTGATTTTGAGCCCGGATTCAAAAATAAAAACGGGGAAATTACACTCAACAACCTCGTTATTGTTGAAGTAAAACAAGATAAAGCCAGCGAAAATGCCACATTTGTAAAGACGCTGAAAGCATATAAAGTAGAAAATCAAGGATTTAGTAAGTACTGTATCGGCCGGTCGTTACTTGACGAAATAAAGAAGAACAACTTTAAACCACAGTTATTAAAAATACAAAAGCAATATTTAAATTAAACAATCATGCCATCACTACTCACACTCTTGCCCTTTATTGCCGACTCCGAAGAACTTAAGTTTCTTGGAATGAAGCTCATAAATCCGGAGGATTTGGTTTCTCTGATTGTGAGGTTTTCCATGAATCTTTTGGTAATACTTGCTATTGTTGTTGGATTATACGCCAGGAATAGTCGGCGCAAAGATTTCTATTTCAGCTTCATAGCAGTAAGTATTTTAATTTTCCTGCTATGCTTTCTCTTGGCAAACGTAAAAATGGAAATGGGATTTGCTCTCGGACTCTTTGCTGTTTTCAGTATCATTAGGTACCGAACCGATTCCATCCCAATTAAGGAAATGACCTACCTGTTTGTTGTAATAGTGGTCTCAGTAATTAATGCACTGGCAAACAAAAAGATAAGTTACGCCGAGTTGGTTCTCACGAACCTTCTGATCGTTGGTCTTTTGTTTTTTCTTGAGAAAATTTTGAATCTACGTCAGGAAATAATGTACACTGTTCTTTACGAAAAGATTGAAAACGTTCAGGCCGGAAAAGAAGATGATCTGCTGGCCGATTTAAAACAACGAACCGGCAAAAACATTAAACGGTTCCAGATTGAACGAATTGACTTTCTGCGCGACGTCGCTTACATCAATATCTTTTTCGATCTAAATGGAAAGAAACAAGCAGAATAAAATGAGAAACAGATTATTACTTCTATTTACAGCAATTCTGATAAGTTTTGCCGGATATGCAGAGTCGGGCCCCTCGATGTGGACTGAACTCGAATTCAGTAAAAAAATAGTTAAAAATCTGAAGATTGAATTTAATCCTGAACTTAGGTTATTGAACGACTTTAAAATGGATTCGTACATTTTAGAAGGCGGACTGTCGTACAAAGTGCATAAATATCTGACTTTTGCAGCCTATTACAGATATGAAAAAGAATGGGATTATAAGAAAAGTACCGGCGCTTATAAAGGACAAATCGAATTAAACCGACTTGCTTTTGATGCTAAAACAGGGTTTAGCTTAAATCGCTTCAACTTTGCTTTTAGGTTGCGCTACACCAATAAGATCTTCAACGATACTTCTGATGAAGAGAAAAAATTCTTCAGATACCGGGCGAAAGTTGACTACGATATTAAAAACGCCAAATTTGTACCTTATCTTTCTGTCGAGGCATTCCACGATTTGGAACAAAAAGAAATTACAAAATACAGATATACTGCGGGTTTAAGTTACAACCTGAACAATAAAAACGAAATCGGGCTCTTTTACCGGATTCAGGATTATACCGAAGCTGGAAAATCGAGTCTTAACATTATAGGGATTGGCTACAGTTTAAAATTTTAAAAGAATCCGAAGTTTGATGCTAGGCCGGAGGTCTGACACTTGTGGTTGGATTTCCGGTTTTTTAATTCGGGTTAGATAAAATGAATTATCTTCGTGTAAAATTAAACCGCAATGATTCCAAAACTTAAATACGAAAATTCAAATTTTCTTTTGCTGGCAGGCCCATGTGCAATTGAGGGCGAACAAATGGCTCTGGATATTGCCGAAAAAATCGTGCACATCTCTGAAAAATTGCAAATTCCGTACATATTTAAAGGATCATACCGCAAGGCTAATCGTTCCAGATTAGATTCGTTTGCCGGAATTGGCGACGAAAAAGCATTAAAAATACTCAGGAAAGTAAGCGAAACTTTCGATATACCAACAGTTACAGATATTCACTCAGCAAATGAAGCGGCAATGGCCGCTGAATATGTTGACATGTTGCAAATACCTGCGTTTTTGTGCCGCCAAACTGATATTCTGGTCGCCGCTGCCGAAACAGGTAAAGCAGTGAACATTAAAAAAGGGCAATTTTTATCAGCCGAAGCAATGAAATTTGCGGTGACCAAAGTACGCGAAAGTGGCAACGACAGTGTTTTTCTGACAGAACGAGGATCGACTTTCGGTTATCACGACTTGATTGTCGATTACCGTGGAATCCCTGAAATGCAAAAAAATGGTTGCCCTGTAATTCTTGACATCACCCACTCGCTTCAGCAACCTAACCAGGCGAGTGGCGTTACCGGTGGGCAGCCGCAGCTAATTGAAACAATTGCCCGCGCGGGAATAGCTGTTGGCGTTGATGGTATTTTCATCGAAACTCATCCTGATCCGGCTAATGCGAAATCGGATGGAGCCAATATGCTGCAGCTCGATTTACTCGAAGGACTTTTAACCCGGCTTGTACAACTCCGACAAATTGTAAAAACATTTTAATCATGGAAAGCAGAAGAAATTTTGTAGCAAAAGTAGCTGCCAGTATGGCTGCAACCAGCTTAATTAGCGCGTCAAATGGCGCATTTGCCGGTGAACCGATACAAAATACATTTGTACACCATGTTTTTTTCTGGTTAAAAGAGCCTGAAAACCAAAACGCAAGAAAGCAGTTTGAAAAAGGATTGTCGGATCTGGTGAAAGTCCCAGAGATAAAGTCATACCATATTGGAAAGCCAGTTGAATCAGACCGCGATGTTGTTGACGATTCATTTACCTATTCCTACATAGCGTTCTTCAAAAACAAGGAAGATCAGGATATTTACCAGACTCATCCCATACACCTGAAATTTATTGAAGATTGCCAACATTTGTGGACTAAAGTGATCGTTTACGATGCCATGTAATCAGCCAACGGATGTAATTATTTGTATTGCTTTCGCTTGATAAGTTGAACTTTTAGTATCCGAATGTCTTTGACCGGACGATCATCTGATTTTCGGGTTTCAACTGCGGCAATACGATCTATTACATCCAGTCCTTTTACAACTTCGCCAAAAACGGTATAATTTTGATCAAGGTGTGGTGTACCTCCCACCGTTTTATATATCCGTCGGTGTTCTTCCGGAATACAATAAGGAACCATTTTAGCTTGCTGAACCTTTGTCAACTCGTTTAATTGAGATTCTAAAATAGAAACGCTATCGTTTTTTGTTTCAGAATTGCTCAACTGCCGCAACCGATTTACAAGCCTGCTATTAGCCGGATCTCTCACCACGCTATTATAAGCTCTGTAATAATTGATGCGCCTCTCTCCCACATCAATCAAACTATCAGATAACGGTTTACGCTGAATAAATGTAAACTGTGTGCTGCTCGAAGCCTGTTCCGGGTTTTCTAAGTCCCCTGTTCTGGCTGCATTTACAGCGCCGCGTTTGTGAAAGTTTTCAGAATTTATTTCCTTCGGAATAGTATATGGTAATTCGCCGTTACCCAGAACAGCCTCCGAATTCGCCCTTTTGCTGTCTGGGTCGCCAGTTTGAATCAGAAAATTATTAATTACGCGATGAAAAATTACGCTGTCATAAAAACTTTGATTGACCAGTTTCAGAAAGTTGTTCCGGTGCCTGGGCGTGTTATCGTATAGCCTAAAAACAATTGTACCTCGATCTGTTGTGAGTTCAACATCTTTTTTCAAATCTCGTTTTCTTACTCCTTCAGTGACAATAGGATTACAGGCATAAAAAATTGAAATAACCAGCAGAAGAATAAGAAATCGTGTCATAAATATTAAAAAAAAAGGCTGCTCCTTTCGAAGCAGCCAATATATGAATATTAACCGAGATTAATAGCCAGTATTTTGTTTCAATACTCCAGGTTCAAGGTCTAACTGAGACTGAGGAATAGGTTGATATTTATCCTTTTCATCAAATATAGCGCCTTTCATAACATTTGGCCTGATTCTAAGATCTGCCAAAGCAAACGCTTCTAAAGTAGCTTTCATGTTTACACGCATACCTTCTGGTAATTTGTCCCAACGTCTCAAGTCGAAGAATCGATTTCCATCGGTTCCAAATTCCAAACGATTTTCCCATTGCACAGCCCTCATGGCTTCATTTTTATTAGCAAAAGAAGCATAAGTTCCAATTTTATAATTGGCAGCAGGTTTAGTAAAATCTACATATTTTTTCCATTCATCTCCAACATTAATATCTTTTGACGGGAATTTATAGAGATTAACTTTACCCATTACTACCTCTTTGCCAGCCCTTTCACGGACCATGTTAACATATTTCAATGCCGTAGCCAAATCGCCTTCAGAAGCAGCTACTTCTGCACGCCATAAAAGTACGTGCGTTAAACGGAGGTAGCGCCAATTGTTGGCGCAAATACCAGTCTGCCAACCCGTAGTGGTAGACAAGCTGCCCCGTTCTGACTTATAAAATAATGTTTTTTCAACCGTTACATAAGGACCACCCCAAGACTGGTCGCGAATCCAGTCCTGTCCGCGCATGATACCCCAATCCATAAATGGAAGCCCTCTACGGCCAATGGTAAAATCAATACGAGGATCAAGCAAATCAGTAGCAGGAATAAATTCATCTTTTGAGGCAATTCCCTGGTCGTTCTTTAAATCTGTATTATTAAAAGTATCGAACAATGGCAATCCGTTTTCGTCAACCTTAAAGGCATTGGCCAAGTTCTGTGTTGGCTGGTGGAACCCGCAGCACATATTTAACTCAGGAGCATAAGGTGCATTCAATCCAATACCCATTTCACCATTCAATGATTCGTTTATATCATTAACATTTCTCTGGATTTCGAAGATTGATTCTGAATTATTATTAGTAGCAATTCTATAGTTATCAAAAAATTTACCAGCAAGAGTAAAACCACCATTAGTAATGATGTCATCCAGTAAAGGTTTTGCACTCGCATAATCCAGAACTTGCATATAGGCTTTTGCGGCAAGGGCTTTTGCTGCCCATTTTGTTGCACGCCCCGGTTGCGACTGTTTTGCAGGAAGATTAGCAGCAGCAAATGCCAGATCATCTTCAATGAATTTCAACACTGCGCCAGCAGCATTTTCATTAGTTATGGTATTGGCAACATCAATTTTATCTTCGGGAATCAATGGAATTTTATCTCCAAATACCAACCAGCTTTCGAAATAATACAATCCTCTCAAAAAACGAGCTTCAGCTTTCAATTCGTTAGCAGTTGCAGAAGCAAGTGATGGAGTCTTGGCAATGACATTCAGAACCGTGTTACAACGGTTAACACCCATTCCAATATTCAATACCCATTTATCAGCAGGGTAATTGTTGGTTGTTTGAACATCCCAACGTTCGATTTCATTAATTGGTATTTGGTCTCCTTCATTTGATCCCTTAGCTCCATCGTCGGATGCAACCGATCCATAAGTCCAGTTGGTAATTGAAGCACCCCAACTCACAGTCCATAAAGCTGATCCCTTAACCATACTATAAGCTCCTGTCAGCAATGCGTTAACTCCTTTCTCTGTATAAAAATCACTTAAGGAAGCAGAACCTTGTGTTCCCTTGTCCAAAAATGAATCTGCACAAGAAAAAGACATGGCTGTCAAGAAACAGGTAGCCACTATTATTGATAGTTTTTTCATATTATTCTTTAGTTTAAAAATTAATATTATTGATACCTTACTACAGACCAAGTGTCAATCCTAAAGTAATCTGGCGAGGTGTCGGCCATGAACCTTTGTCGACTCCCATTCGGTTACCTTCACCAGCAACATTAGATAATGTGTTAACTTCCGGATCAAGACCTCTGTACTTGGTCAAAGTGAACAGGTTAGTTGCCTGTAAATACAAACGGAGGCTTTTCAATTTAATCTTACTCAGTACGTTTTGTGGCAAAGTATAACCCAGTCTCATCGTTTTCAGTCTGAGGAAAGATGCGTCTTCAATGAAAGCAGTAGATGCTTGTTGAGATTCAGCTGCACCGTCTAGCATAGGCAATCTGGCGCCCTTGTTGGTTGGAGTCCACGAATTATTAAGGGCATCTTTACTTAGGCCACCATCAAATTGACTATAGTCGATCCATCGACTAACGTAATTTATCATGTCGTTACCATAACTTCCATAAAAGAACATATTCAAATCGAAGTTGGCATAGCCCAAATCAATATTTAAACCACCTACAAATTTCGGATGAGGGTCGCCAATAAATGTACGGTCTTGATCTAATGTGATTTTTCCATCATGGTTTAAATCTCTGTATTTAAAATGGCCAGGTTTAGTATAGGTGTCACCGTACTTAGGTGCTGCGGCAGCCTCAGCATCAGTCTGAATAATACCGTCAACAATTAAACCATAGAACATCGGGTAAGCCATTCCTGAAGTTGCCCGAGTATATTCAACCTGACGTTCGGAGTATCCAACTACTTCTTTTAGATTGTTTGAAAGGGATTCAACAACATTTTTATAGTGCGACCAGGTAGCATTAACTGCATAAGTGAATTTACCAGCCATAGCTGTATTGTGATATCCAACTTCTATATCTATACCATTATTTTTCATCTTACCAATATTTACAAAAGGAGGCTGCGCAATACCCATAACCTGAGGAATACTCAAGCGATAAAGCATATCAGAGGTTTTCCGTTGCCAAACATCGATAGATGCTGTCAATTTTTTATTCAGCATAGAAGCATTAATACCGGCATTTACAGTTTTGGTAGTTTCCCAACTCACATCGGGATTGCCTTTTGTCGATGGCTCAAATCCGGCAACAGCCGAACCAGTAGTACCATTTAAGTTGTAAGCAGCAGTGTAGCCATTGGTCCCAAAAGTAGAATACATATTATATTCTCCTATCTGGTCGTTACCAGATTTACCCCAACCTGCTCTTACTTTTAAAAGGTCTAACCATGTTTTTGTACTAGCCATAAAATTTTCTTTACTCACTTCCCAGGCAGCTGAAGCAGCAGGGAATACACCATAACGATTGTCTGCTCCAAATCGAGAAGAACCGTCACGACGAACTGTTGCTTCAAAGAAATATTTGCCCATCAAGTCGTAATTAGCACGACCAAATTGAGAGAATAATGACCAGGAAGAAGCATTACCGTCATTTACCTTATTAGTCTCACCCGAGGCAAGTTGCATGTAACTTGGTGTCAAAGTGAAGTATTGGCTACGCCCGGCGGTTAACCATTGGTAGTTGCTGTTAACTGCTTCTGTCCCCAAAACAACATTAATGGAGTGAATATCTTTAATAGTCACGTTGTAATTAACTGTATTCGACCAGTTCCATAAAATAGTATAGTTGGATTCAACACTTAAGCCAGCAGTGGTGTTAGGTTCAGCAACCCAATAAGTTGGCATGGTGTAATTTTTCGCATTCCACTGCCCCATATTATAGCCAAACAAACTCTTAACAGTTAAGCCCTTCATTAGCGTTGCTTCGCCATAAATGTTACCAAGTACCCGAAACCATTTTCCATTGTTATCTTTGGCATTGTACAACTGGGCAACAGGGTTAGCAGCGTTACCTGTGCCGGGGGCCTTTGTTCCTGCAAAATTACCCTTGATGTCATAAACCGGAACAATTGGTTGCATACGATAAGCCATCGATATGGCATTGCCTTCGCCATTGTTACCAAAGTCCCCTTTTTGATCAATCATAATAGCCTGTACTGATTCTCCGATTTTCAGAAAGTTACCAAACTTTGTGTCGGAATTCACGCGAAAATTGTAACGTTTAAAGTTGGTATATTTCAGGAATCCTTCTTCACTCAAATAATTTCCAGACATGGAATAGGTAGATTTAGCTCCACCGCCTGAAACAGAAAGATCATACTCCTGAATGATACCTGTTTGATAGATTTCATCAAACCAATTGGTTCCAGCTTTATTGGCTTTATATATTTGATTGTCTGGATAGCTATAAGTCGATTCATCAACTGACCCGGCCATTACGCCAGCTGGCAATACATAATCAGGAATAACTGGATTCGCACCCGAACCATATTGTTTATTACTATAATACAACGGACTTTTCGGATCAGTTGTACCGGGTACCATACCTTTATTTTTAGCCATCAACCATTGTGCCCGACCGAATTCGGTGGTATTCAACATGTCATACTGATTGGTTGCGTTAGATATTCCTGTACGAACCGACAAGACTATGCTTGGTTCTTGATTCTGTTTTCCATGTTTAGTAGTAATCAAAATTACGCCATTCGCGCCACGGCTTCCATAAATAGCTGATGACGAAGCGTCTTTCAACACAGAAATAGACTCAACATCGTTTGGGTTAATATTATTACTTGGACCAACCGGAACGCCATCAATAACATATAATGGGTCGGCATTATTTATTGTGCCAATACCATGGATACGAATTGTAGCATCTGAACCTGGAGTATTTCCAGAAGTAACAGTAACCCCCGAAACTTGTCCCTGCATACGGCTTACAACACTAGGAGCAGTTGATATTTTCATTTGTTTATCAGAAACAGTTGAAATTGACCCAGTAATTTCTTCTTTTTTGCGAGTACCGTAACCAACAACAACAACTTCATCAACGCCAATGGTTTCAGAAACCAAAGTAACATTGAAAACTGATTGGCTACCAATTTCAAATTCCTGAGTCTTCATACCGATGTACGAAATACTTAAGATTTTCGATGTTGCTGGTGCATTAAATGAGAATTTACCGTCCATGTCAGTAATGGTTCCCGAAGTAGTACCTTTTACTACAACTGTAACTCCCGGAATTGGAGCACCATCTTCACCAACTACTTTTCCCGAAAGGCTTTTCTGTTGTGCGAAAGACGTAAGTGCTAAAAAGCAGGAAAAAATCAGCAGTACTGATATTCTCCAGAAACCTTTTAATTTACTTTTTTTCATAAATTTTAATGTTTAATTTGTGGTAATTACGTGATTTAAAATAACTTAATTAAAGAAAGTCAAATCTTGACTTCTGAATTCTTTAACTTTAGGAGATTTACATAGGCATTTAGTTTATGTATATAACTTGGTTTAATTCTTGTTTGCTACCCATTATGGTCAATTAAACTAAATGCAAACATCAAAACATGAAAAATCAGCCGAATGGCCCGAAGTATTTTTGGAAAGAAAAAGACTTTTATATCATAAATTAAATACAAAAGCCTGATCATTAAAAATAATCAGATTCGTTGATCTTGTTTGTGTTTGCGTTCGTCAACTAATTTTTTGCGTGATTTAGTTAACGACACTAAAGTAGACAAAAATGTAATGAATTGTTAATGTTAATATGTGTTAAAAAAAATATAGTTCCGACTAGTAGATTTTTTTTGTATTGATGTCTGACAAAAAATAAGGGATAATTGTCGACCAATCATCCCTTTATCTTTTTTCTGTAAGTTACTTTCCTTTATTCAGGTATTTCGTTTTCTCCTTTCACATATCCGAAATTAGCGAGAATACCACCATCTACATACAATATATGCCCGTTTACGAAATTACTGGCTTTTGATGCGAGGAAAAGTGCAGCATTTCCTACATCTTCAGGTTCTCCCCAACGACCAGCAGGTGTCCGAGTCATCACTAAATCATTAAAAGGGTGTCCGTTTTCGCGAATTGGACCAGTTTGCGAAGTAACGATATAACCAGGTCCAATTCCGTTTATTTGCAAATTATATTTAGCCCATTCGCAGCACATGTTCGCAGTTAAAAGTTTCAACCCTCCCTTTGCCGAAGCATAAGCCGAAACAGAATTTCGACCATAAACGCTCATCATCGAGCACATGTTGATAATTTTTCCTGAACGTTTTGCAATCATTGACGGAGCTACCCTTTTCGAAACAATCAACGGAGCAACCAGATCAACATCAATAACCTGCTTGTAGTCAGAAACAGGCATATCCAGAATAGGAATACGCTTGATTATTCCGGCATTATTTACCAGAATATCAATAGTTCCTACTTCTTTCTCAATGATTGAAATACCGCGATCAACATCGGCTTCATCTGTTACATTGAATATTACAGTGAAAACATCTATTCCTTCGGCCTTATATTCTTTTTTGCACGAATCAAGCTTTTCCTGACTCAAATCGTTTACACAGATTTTTGCTCCAGCTTTTCCAAGAACTTTACCAATGGCCATACCAATTCCGTGTGTTCCTCCGGTAATAAGAGCAACTTTCCCTGTTAAATCAAATAATTCGTTCATAACTAGATATTTTAGTTGATTATTCTACTCATTTTATAACTTGGACTGCATTAAAATACTAACCATCTCATTTTTTTGAAGTCCACTCAAGCGCTGGATTATTTCCAAAGTGAAAAACCGAATAATACTACAAAAGCAGATATTTAAATGCATTTCGCTTATCCATCTCTTGTATTATTTTAGCTGATTAGGCTGTACTGCATCCATATCTGAATAATCGAGATTTTCACCAGCCATACCCCAAATAAAGATGTAGTTGCTTGTTCCGGCAGCCGAATGAATCGACCAGTTTGGAGAAATAACTGCTTGTTCGTTTACCATCCAGATATGACGAGTTTCCTGTGGCTGGCCCATAAAATGACAGACCGCTTGCCCTTCAGGAACATTAAAATAGAAATAAACTTCCATTCGGCGGCTGTGAGTATGCGCTGGCATTGTATTCCAAACACTTCCCGGGCGAAGCTCTGTCATACCCATTTGAAGTTGGCAAGTTTCAATTACCTTGCTGATAAGTAATTGATTAATTTGTCTTTCGTTTGACGTCAATTGAGAGCCCATTTGCAAAACATTGGCATCTTTCATTGTAATTAAGCGCGTCGGCAACTCTTTGTGGGCGGGCGTTGAATTGATATAAAAACGCGCTGGCAGATTTGCATCTTCCGATTTGAAAACAATCTTTTTAGTGCCTTTGCTGATGTATAAAGCATCTTTATAATCAACAATATATTCCGTATTATCAACAATAATAGAACCTTTTCCTCCAACGTTAATGACACCAACCTCACGCCGATCGCAAAAATGCTCAGCTTTTAACGGATCAATTGCGGTTAACTCAAGAGGTACATTTACTGGAACCGCACCACCAGCAATGTATCTGTCGTAATGCGAATAGACCAGGCGAATTTTGTCTTCCTCCATTACCTTTTCAATTAAAAAATGTTCGCGTAACTGGGCTGTATCATACTTTTTTACATCAGCGTAGTGCGCTGCAAAGCGCTCTTCAAAAATGATTGACATGATATTACAATTTATAGGTTTAAATTATTTTTTTGAATTGATGAGACTACTTCGAGGCGCTCATTTAGTCATACAAAGATAAAAGTTATTTGCAAATGCGCAATCGATTGCATTTTTATTTGTGTTTATATTTAATGAAAAGAAATATTTACCATATTTGTACAAACAAAGTACTACTATGAACAAGCCCACGAACACTGATCCTACGATTCACGACATAGCCAGAGAGTTGGAAATATCGGCATCAACGGTTTCCCGTGCACTGAATAATAACCCACGAATTAGCATTAAAACAAAAGAAAAAATTAAAGCTGTTGCCGACCGCTTGGGCTACCGGCCTAATACTCTGGCCTCGAACCTGAGAAACAAGAAATCGAATACGATAGGGATTGTGGTGCCTCTTATTAACCGGCACTTCTTTTCGTCGGTAATTAGTGGCGTTGAGGATATCGCATTTAAAGCTGGATATAATGTAGTTATCTCTCAGTCAAACGACCTGTCAGCCAAAGAAATAAGTATCGTACAATCGATGTTTTCAAACCGGGTTGACGGACTGATTATTTCAATTGCTATGCAAACATGCACGTTCGATCACCTGAAGCTGTTTAAGAAAAAGCATATTCCTCTGGTATTTTTTGACAGGGCAGTTCCGGAAATTGAAACCGATAAAATTGTTGTAGATGACTTTGATGGCGGCTTCCGTGTAACCCAACACTTAATTGATCAGGGTTATAAGCGAATCGCCCACCTGGCCGGCCCACTGAACCTTACTACCTATCAAGATCGAAAAAACGGATACATCGATGCTATCAAAAAGAACGGACTTGAATATGACGAAAAACTGGTTATTGTTAATACCTTAACCAGCGATGAAGGAGTTCCTGCTATCGAACAACTGATGAGCCTGCCAAACCCACCTGATGCCATTTTCTGCGGAAACGACACTACTGCTCTAAGTGTAATGATTTATCTGCGGGAAAAAGGAATAAAAATTCCTGAAGAAATCGGAATTGTTGGCTTTAGCAACGAGCCTTTCTCAAAAGTAGTCTCACCATCTATCTCAACTATCGCCCAGCCAGGATTTGAGATGGGTCAAAAAGCGGCTGAGCTTATTATCCAAAAAATAGAAATCAAAGAAACCAATTACCAAACGATAGTTTTGCCAACAGAGTTGATTGTTAGAGAATCTTCGAAACGAAAATAAAAAAGGTGCTTAAAGCACCTTTTATTATCTCATATCTACAACTTCAACTCCCTTGTATTTTTTCGGATCAAAAACGAAATCGGCATCAGGATATACACCATCAGTTTTGTACTGAGTTACAGAAATAATTACTGTATTTCCTTCTTTACCATTCATTACCGCGCCGTGGATCAACATCTTCTGCTTATCAATCATCAGCTTTACCTTTTGTATATCTCCTGAAGGTTTTTGCGGTGTAAGCTCGATATTATAAACCGGAATGCCAGCTTCTGTACTTTCGTTCAGAAATTTATAATTAAATCCGTGCTCGTAAATTGTGAAGATTTTCGAAGGATCCATAATTTCGTCAGTAGCATCGTCGAGATTCGAGATAGTAACCTCGTTCGAATTAACCATATACGACCAGATTGTTTTTCCGTCACATGTCACCTTTAAACCCAATTGCGGAATATCCAGTTTATACTTCTTATTCTTCAGTATTATTGATCCCTGACTCTTGTCTTTTATATTCTGGGCTTTATTATTCATCTCGAATGAAAATTTTGCATCGAGCGACGCCAGCGACTGTGTTGTTTTGGTAACCTTTTCCAGAATTTCTTTAGCCTTTGCATCTTGTTGTGAATATCCGGCTAAAACGATCAGCGAAAAAATCGCTATAAAAAATAACTGCTTCATATTTATAAATTTCTGTTGAACATTCTATTTTTTGCTTTACTTCATTCCATTCAATAATTGTTCCAAACTATAGTCGTCCTGAATTAATACCTGACGAGCTTTGCTGCCTTCGCTCGGACCAACAATTCCGGCAGCCTCCAACTGATCCATCAGTCGGCCTGCCCGGTTATATCCTATCGAGAATTTCCTCTGAATCATAGAAGTGGAACCAACCTGATTGGACACAATCAAACGAGCAGCTTCTTCGAACATTTCATCCCTGTTCTTTAAATCAACGTCAGGTATTCCACCTTCGGTATCACCCACGTAATCAGGCAACAAAAATGCAGTTGTGTACCCTCTTTGTTCTGAAATATATTCGCAAATCCGCTCTACTTCAGGCGTATCAACAAATGCACACTGAACACGTGTCATCGTGCTGCCCGATGAAACAAGCATATCGCCTTTCCCGATCAATTGGTTTGCTCCCGGAGTATCCAAAATAGTACGCGAGTCGATCATTGAAGCTACCTTGAATGCAATTCGGGTTGGGAAGTTCGCTTTAATTACACCGGTAATAATATTGATTGACGGCCGCTGCGTGGCAATCACCATGTGAATACCAACAGCACGCGCCAGCTGCGCAATTCGGGCAATTGGCAATTCAACTTCCTTGCCGGCAGTCATGATCAAATCCGCAAACTCGTCAATAACCACCACAATATAAGGCAGAAACCGGTGCCCTTTTTCAGGATTCAACCTACGAGCAATAAATTTGGCGTTGTATTCAGTAATGTTTCTGACGTTCGCTTTCTTGAGCAAATCGTACCGCGTATCCATTTCAACATTCACCGAATTCAACGTATTTTTAACTTTCTGGATATCAGTAATAATAGCATCCTCTTCATCCGGCATTTTGGCCAAAAAATGTTTTTCGAGAGAAGAATATAAATTGAGCTCAACCTTTTTAGGGTCAACTAAAACGAACTTCAGTTGCGACGGATGTTTCTTATAGAGCAAGGAAGTTATTATTGCATTCAATCCAACCGATTTACCTTGCCCGGTAGCACCCGCAACCAAAATATGAGGCATTTTGGTGAGGTCAACCATAAATGTTTCGTTCGAAATAGTTTTGCCCAATGCAATTGGCAGCTCAAAATTCGATTCCTGAAATTTCTTCGAACCAATGATCGAACGCATGGAAACAACCTCAGGCTTTTGGTTCGGCACTTCAATACCAATCGTTCCACGCCCCGGAATAGGGGCTATAATACGAATGCCTAGTGCTGAAAGGCTAAGCGCAATGTCATCCTCAAGATTTTTGATCTTTGCAATGCGAACTCCCGGCGCCGGAACAATTTCGTACAATGTGATTGTTGGGCCAATAGTCGCACGAATTTTAGTAATTTCGATTTTATAATTCCTGAGCGTTTCGACAATCTTGTTTTTGTTGGATATGAGCTCCTCGTTACTCACTTCGGCATTGCCCGAGACATGGTCGTCGAGCAAATCAACCGTCGGGTATTTGTAGCTTGATAAATCAAGAGTCGGATCATAGTCTCCCATCTCGGGAATTATCTCATCCTCCACCAATTCATCCACGATTTTCTCGTTTACATGCAGTTCAGGTTCAGCCTTCTTAGAGCCTGTCTTCTTTGCTACCACTGGCTTTTCCGGCTCCTCTTTTCCGTCGAACAGCATATCTTCAATACTCAATTCAACATCTTTTTGCGAAACCGTATTTTCTATTTCGAAATCGTCGTCCTGTTCATCCGGGTTAAAAGTGGTTTGAATTTTATCATCTTCGTTTATCGTTTTTGAAATAGCCGAATCTTCTGTTTGTTGAACCGGCGGCGCAGGGATATCTGCAACCTCAGCCACATCGTCGCTCACGGCAATTGCCGGACCTTTATCTTTCTTTGCAATTACACCCGAGAACCAAGGCAAAAACTGGCGGAATGTAACTACCAAGAGCACAAAAAGCAGAAACACCAAAATTAAAGCAGCTCCAATGGTTCCAAGAAACGAAGTAAACAGACTTGAGAAAATAAAACCGTACATTCCACCAACATATAGAAAGGTGGTGCTTGACGTTACATTCAAAAATAAAGCTAAAGTAACCGACAGCCAAAGCATCCAGAGAACCGAAAACAAGAGGGTTTTCCAGAACCGGATTTCCTTATATCCAAACAAATGTAAAGCACCAACAACCATTATCAGGAGAAAAAAGAAGGAGGGCAAGCCAAATCCCTGATTGATGAATTGCTCGGCCATCCAGGCTCCGCCTTTCCCAGCAAAGTTCTGCACTTTTACCGCCGGATCGATTAGCTCAGAAAACGACATGTCGAGCTTGCTTTGATCGGCAGCACCAGAAAATATGTAGGAGATAAAAGCTACACACAAATAGCCGCTGAAAAGCAAAATGAATGCTCCCAAAGTGTATTTAAAGTGATTACTTTTCAGAAAAGCAATAATACTTTTCAATCGCGAGGGCTTTTTAACCTTGGCTGGTCGTTTTACTGGTTTTGCTGTCTTTTTTGCCATTCATCAGAAAATTCGTGCGCAAATTTAACGATTTTAACTATCATATATTTTAACTACAAAGGCAAACATCGCACAAAAATTTCAAGTTTCAGCAATAACTCCCTATTCTTTTCTTAACATTTTCAAAACAATATTTATGCTGTTTTATAGCATTGAAATCAGCAGGCACAAAAAACCTTGATCATGATTAAAATTCGTTCCTTTTTTTAAGTTTGTTTAAATAGAAATTAACCTGATTCAATTTCATCTTAATTACAAATACCTGAATAAAAGAAAATTAATGTTTGGATTGTGGATGTAATACATAGATCAGAATAAATTCGAGCCAAGCAAAACACAAAGTAAAACGTATGACAAAAATTGCAGTTGTAGCCCTGGGAGGAAACGCTTTGTTGCGCGAAAACGAGATTGGCACCATCGAACAGCAGGAAGCCAACACAACCGATACGCTTGAGAACCTCATTTTTTTACTGAATGCCGGTTTCGAAATTGTTATTACACACGGGAACGGCCCACAGGTGGGAAATATCCTGATGCGTAACGATGCCGGACAGCAACTGTATGATATTGCGCCAATGCCCCTTGATATCTGTGTGGCCGATTCTCAGGGCGGAATTGGGTATATGATTGAACGCATGATGCGAAATGTCTTGCACAAACACGGAATTAAAAAAAATGTGATCACATTGGTCTCCATGACTCTTATCGATCCCAATGATCGTGCATTTCAAAACCCGACCAAAGGAATAGGTAAAATATATGCGGAGAAAGAAGCCCAAAAGCTTCAGGACGAAAAAGGCTGGATTTTCAAACCATCATCAAAAGCCCACGGCGGCTGGAGAAGAATGGTTTCGTCACCTCAGCCGATAGAAATAATTAACCGTGAGATAATTGAAAATTTGGTTCGCGCCGGTAACATTGTAATTGCCGCCGGAGGAGGAGGAATTCCGGTTTATTTTGACGACAATAACGATTTAAGAACACTAGACGCAGTGATCGACAAAGATTTAGCCTCAGCGCTACTGGCCTCACAAATTGGAGCAAACGAATTTTATATCCTGACTGATGTTTCGTTCATCTACAAAGATTTTGGACTTCCGACGCAAGAAAAACTGGAATTTTTAAATTATACCGACACCATGAAATACCTTGAATCCGGAACTTTTTCGGAGGGAACAATGGCCCCCAAAATAAAGGCTTGTCTGTATTTCGTTAAAAACGGTGGTGAAAAAAGCGTGATTACTGAAGCAAAAAAACTTGAAGACAAATCTTACGGTTCTAAAATCACAATGGAATATGATTAGCTAATTTTACAATTGGGACAGAGCCTAAACTTTTGAAAGAATATATTGAGAATGAAAAACTAAAATATTGAAGAACTATGGAAATTAATTTAAGAAACAGGAATTTTTTGACCTTGCTTAACTTCTCTGCAGAAGAAATAACATATTTGATCGATCTGGCTGCCAAATTGAAAAAAGCCAAAGCGATGGGACTTGAAGAGCAGATGCTGATTGGCAAAAGCATTGCACTGATATTCGAAAAAGCTTCGACCCGCACGCGCTGCGCTTTCGAAGTTGCAGCCTACGATCAGGGAGCCCATGCAACTTACCTTGGACCGAGCGGTTCTCAAATTGGAAACAAGGAATCGATTAAAGATACAGCACGCGTTTTGGGAAGAATGTACGATGGAATTGAGTACCGGGGTTATGGACAGAAAATCGTTGAAGAACTTGCAAAATATGCTGGAGTTCCGGTATGGAACGGACTTACTGACGAATTTCATCCGACTCAGATTTTGGCTGACATGCTCACTATGAAAGAACATTCGGCCAAACCACTTCAGGAGATAAAATTCTGCTATTTGGGCGATGCCCGTAATAACATGGGTAATTCGTTAATGGTTGGAGCTGCAAAACTGGGTATGGATTTCAGAGCTGCTGCACCAAAGAATTGCCAGCCTTCAGAAGAACTACAAAAAAAATGTAATGAAATTGCACAGCGTTCAGGAGCAAAAATTTTGGTAACAGAAAATCTAGCTGAAGCTGTGAAAGACTGCGACTTTTTGTACACCGACGTATGGGTTTCGATGGGAGAACCCGATTCGGTTTGGGCTGAAAGAATAAAACTACTTCTACCCTACCAGATAAATAAAAAGACTATGGAACTGACCGGAAACCCTGAGGTAAAGTTTTTACATTGTCTTCCGGCATTTCATAACAGGAAAACGAAAGTTGGAGAAGAGATTTTCCAAAAGTTTGGTCTTGATGGACTGGAAGTTACCGAAGATGTTTTTGAGAGCCCTGCAAGTATTGTGTTTGACCAGGCTGAAAACCGGCTTCATACGATAAAAGCTGTTATGGTTGCAACCTTAGGATAAAAAAAGCTGCCGGATTAAAATCCGACAGCCTTTGTATTTTTGAAGTCTTACCAAATTGATTTCAGAATTCTCAAAATTAGAATCTGGCTGAGATTCTTAATTGAACTGGTGATGTTGCTATTGAATATCCCCGAGGTGAAAGTTGGAAAAACAAGTCTCCATGTCTGAAGAAGATGTTTCCATTTACATAAACACGTTCACAGTCAACCGGAAGAGTTCTAAAATAAACATCTCTTGGAGGTTCAATTACGCAATATCCAATGCCTCTGCGATAAGTGTAAAAGTGATCGCCATAATAGTAGTAATCGTCTCTGTCGTGGTGAAATACAGTCGGTCTATAATCAAACCGTTCGTACACTCTGCCATAACGAGGGTGCTCGTAATATCCATGCCCTTCAAAACGATGTTTGTAATTTCCTAAATGATAACCTCTTCCATTATCATGACGATAGGCGTCTTCGTATGCATAATCGCGGTTATCGTGTCCATTGTTATATCTACCTCTGTCACCGCGATCGGCTCTTTCGCGATATTCACTTCTTCCCCTCTCATCTTTATCTTTCTTCCAGTGATTTTGTGCGCTTGCGCTTGCAGCAGTTATTACCAGCGTTGAAAAAAGTGCAACCGGAAGAACTATTCTTAATTTATTAATCGTTTTCATGGCCTTCAGTTTTTAAGGTGAATAATTAATTGTTTGAACTATTTTACCGGTAATCTGATTAGCTTTAAACAAAGGTTGTGCCAAAACCGGCAAAAGTCTCAAACCAAAATTTTAGCAATGAAAACTAGT
Organism: Prolixibacteraceae bacterium; assembly: GCA_035353575.1. Taxonomy (GTDB): domain Bacteria; phylum Bacteroidota; class Bacteroidia; order Bacteroidales; family Prolixibacteraceae; genus Aquipluma. Next base: position 28,060 of record DAOPZV010000007.1, read on the forward strand.
TGCAGAGAATAATATTCTGAACAGTTATAAGAAAACTAATTGGGGTATTGTAAAGGTTCAACTTCACCTTCAGCAACTCTCAGTGCATTTGAGGCCAGCGCCTGTAGTTCATCTTCTCCCGGGTAAATATATACGGCCGAAATAAACTCCACCTTTGAGGTAATGTAATTGGTTAGGTATTTATTGTGAGCCAAACCTCCGGTTAAAATAATAGCATCCACATATCCATTTAACACCACCGCCATTTCGCCAATCGTTTTTGACACCTGATAACCCAGTGCTTCCTGAATCCGGGCTGCTTTTTCATCTCCATTTTGCGCTCTTTTCAGTACCTCCTGAGCATCGTTGGTTCCTAAATACGCCACATAACCGCCCTCTCCTATTACCATCCGTCTGATTTCGTCTTTTTGATATTTTTGACTGAAACAGATATCTACAAGCTGGCCTACAGGTAACGATCCGCTGCGCTCAGGACTAAACGGACCTTCACCGTCCAACGCATTATTGACATCGATTACCCGACCCTTTTGATGAGCGCCAACGGAAATTCCTCCACCTAAATGAGCAATAATCAGGTTCATCTTCTCATAGCTCCGCCCCACTTCTGCCGCGTGCACTCTGGCAATGGCTTTTTGGTTCAGTGCATGAAAGATCGATCGCCGCTCGAACAACGGATGCCCCGTATATCGGGCAATTTCGTCCATCTCGTCAACAACTACCGGATCTGCGATGAAGGCTTTCGCTCCCGGAATCTGACAAGCAATATAGTCGGCAATAAGTGGGCCCAAATTACTGGCGTGATGCCCGTAAACGCCCGCTTTTGCATGCTCGATCATCCTGCTGTTTACCAGATAAACGCCCGATTTCAGTGGATAAGTCAATCCTCCGCGGCCGATGATGTATTTAATTTTATCAACCTCAATACCTTCTTTAACCAACGCATCTATTATCAGGCCTTTCCTGAAGTCGAACTGATCGATAATATTATCATATAGCGACAACTCTTCAATAGAATGTCGCAGCGTCATTTTCAGTTTGCATTCCTTTCCCGAATACACTGCAAATTTTGTAGATGTTGAACCAGGATTAATTGCTAATATCCAAATGTCGCTCATACCTGAAATTTATTTGCTTAACAACGCTGCAAGTGCAATTGAGTTCAATTTAGTTTTTATACTATCTCCTCGCGAAGATAACACCACAGGAGCACTTGCACCCATAACTACAGCTGCCTGATCGGCTCCACAAAGTTTAGTATTCATCTTATAAAATACATTTCCAGCATCAATATTGGGAAACAACAAACAATCGGCATCACCGGCAACTGCCGAAGTTATCCCCTTTATTTGAGCTGAATCTTTGTCTATGGCAACATCCAATGCTATCGGGCCATAAACCAAGGCAGGATCAAATGCACCTGTTTCAGCCACTTTCATCACTTCCACAGCATCGGTACAAGCCATTAACGAGGGTAAAACCTGCTCTGTAGGAGCTATTAAAGCTATTTTAGGCTGATCAATCCCTAAATCGGTGGCCATCTGCTTTAAGTAGCTTGTCATCCTAATCTTTTGAGGTATAGTTGGATACGGGATTATGGCAACATCACTGGCTATCATCAATTTGTGGTAATTTGGGTTATCAATCACCGACATATGACTTAATACGCCACCAGGAGGCAATAATCCATTTTCTTTATTGAGAATTGCCTTCATAAACTTATCACTGCTAATCAGCCCTTTCATCAATATACTTCCGGGAATTGCCTTCACTTCAGCAACTGCGAGGGTTGCGGCTTCTTCTTCCGAATTTGCATGAATTATCCGAAACAATTGAGCATCAATCCCCCCCTCTCTACATTTGCTTTCAAACTCAGCTTTATCTCCAGTCACAACTCCCGAAACCAGCCCAATTTTGATGGCTTCGCAAATAGCCTCAAGGGTATGCAAATCAACGCCGTTTGCGGCAACTAATACTTTTTTACTCAGATACTTTGTGTAAACAAATAAGTCACTCAGTCGCTCCAATTTCATTTGTTTAAATTTTTGTTGAACGTTTTGCCATTTGGATTTACTTTATTCTCTCCGAACACTATATCAACCTCCTGGAATAGCTATTTATACTGCTTCGGTTTATGCGGCCTGATACTCATGGCTATTTTATTTCATACTAAGAAAATTTGTTCCTGTAAAATTACCATTTCAAAATAGAGAAACTCAGGACAAACGTCAGATTGTCTGATGTTTTAAAACCGATGGAAAAACAAAACGTCTGATGTTTTGTAACACCAGACGTTTCATAAATGTAATTGGATTTGAAATAAACTTTCAGATTTCAATTAACGATTCTGAAAAGCTTATTATTTTTTGTTTTCGTTTACAATTTGTTCAGTATCCAAAGCAATCATTAATTCTTCGTCAGTTGGCACTACAATTACTTTGACTTTCGAATCAGGAGTACTAATCACTCCTTCTTTCCTGAAACCTTTGTTTTTCTCCAGATCGAGAGAGATTCCCAAATACTCGAGTCCTGTTAAAACTCCTGCACGGGTAGTATCAGCGTTTTCACCAATTCCGCCGGTCATAACGAGAATGTCGAGTCCGCCTAAGGCCGCGATATACGATCCGATGTATTTTTTCACTTTGTAATCGTAAATTTCGAGTGCCAGGGCTGCCCTTTCATTTCCACTCTCAGCAGCAACCTCAATTTCACGCATGTCCGACGAAACTCCCGTAATTCCAAGCATTCCTGCGTGTTTGTTGAAAAGTGTACTTGCTGATTTGATACCAATCTCTTCCTTCTCCATAATATAGTGAACAACGCCAACGTCAAGATCACCACTGCGGGTTCCCATTACCAAACCTTCAATTGGAGTAAATCCCATAGAGGTATCAATTGATTGTCCGTTTTTTATGGCTGTTACAGATGCTCCGTTACCCAAATGACAGGTAATGATCTTTTGAGTGTTGTAATCGACGCCCAGCAAATCACAGGCTCGTTTACTCACATAGCGATGGCTGGTTCCATGAAATCCGTACCGACGAATACCATATTTTTTATACAGAACATAGGGAATTCCGTACATATACGCTTTGGGCTGCATAGTCTGATGAAACGCAGTATCAAAAACACCCACCTGCGGAATCCCCGGAATAAGCTCATCCATTGCTTCAATACCCTTCAGGTTTGGCGGGTTATGCAAAGGTGCAATGTCTATACACTTGGTAACTTCGGCAATAACTTCATCGGTTAACAGAACACTGGAATTGAAGCGTTCTCCACCATGAACGACACGATGTCCAACTGCATCAATCTCTGACAGACTTTTTAAACAACCGTGTTTTGCACTGGTTAACACGCCTAATATATATTCGACGCCTATCTTATGATCTAGTATTTCACCTTCAAAAATCACAGTTTGCCCATCCTGGCGAACGTGCTTGAGGAAACTACCTTTCATACCTAGCTTTTCAACTCCACCTTTTGCAATAACCTTTCTATCGGTCATATTAAATAGCTGGTATTTGATTGAGCTACTTCCACAATTTAAAACCAGAATTTTCATTCTATGTTATTTTAATTTTTCAGATCTTTATTATTAACATATTTTGTTACTTGATGACAGGATTTTTTTTCCCTCTTCGTTATACTTATAAAATCCTTCACCAGATTCAATTCCGAACTGTTTTGCTCTTACAAGTCTCCTTAAATATGGATTAGGCTTGTAGCGAATATCTCCAAACTCGTTGTAAATATTGTCCATCCATCGCAGTACTTTATCCAGCCCCATTTTATCGGCTAACTCAAATGGTCCAAGACGCATGCCAAATCCTATTTTCATTAGGGAATCAACATCTTCTATATTAGAAATTCCCTCCATCAAGATTTCGCAGGCTTCATTCAGCATAACCACAAAGACCCGGACACTAACCAACCCGGCCGATTCCTGAACAGGTATAATCTTTCGGTTGATCAAAGACACAAATTTGCATACTTTTTTGTACGAATCGTCGGTTGTATAAAGTCCCCTTACCACTTCAATAACCCTGGCTTCCTGATGGTTCACAAAGAAATGAAGACTAATGCAACGATCCCGGTATTTGAGGTCTGACGACAACTCGGTAATTACAATCGTAGTTGAATGAGTCGCAATAATACATTCAGGATCAACAACTTCTTCTATTTTTCGGAAAATTTCCTTGCGTTCCTTAATTTTTCCACCGCGGTCGATGGCCCTGATCGCTTCAATCACAAAGTCGCATCCTTTAAGATCCTGGTAATCAAGAGTTCCTTTTATTCTTGATAAAATCGCCCTTTTTTCGCCTAAAGTGATTCCCCAATGTTCAATCCGCTCGTCGAGAACTTTTTCAATATTCCGGTAAGCTTCACGAATTTTCTCTTCGTTAACTTCAATAAAAACCACCTCAATTCCGTAAAAACTGGCGACGCGTGCAAGGTTCTGTCCAACCAAACCGCATCCAACAATCCCGATTTTAGAAAAGAGTGTTTTATTTTTGCTTTTTTCACTTAAGCCAAAATCTTCTATCGATTCGTATATAACTTCACTTGGCATAGTATAATCTATTGAATTTTATTACTCAAAAAGTGCAGCTGCCTGATTAGCAGTAATAGCAACCATATTAACGATATCGCTTACTGAACAGCCACGTGAAAGATCGTTAATTGGCGCAGCCATACCTTGCAAAACCGGACCAATTGCCTCAGCTTTTCCGAGACGCTGAACCAGCTTGTAACCGATATTTGCAGCTTCCAAGCCTGGAAAAACTAAAATATTTGCTCTACCGGCAACATCGCTGTTAGGCGCTTTAAGTCGTCCGACTTCAGGAATCAAAGCGGCGTCGAGTTGCATTTCTCCATCAATTTTCAGGTTTGGATCGAGCTCTTTTGCGATGCGCGTTGCATTCACCACTTTATCAACCAGCGGATGTTGTGCGCTTCCCATTGTAGAGAAACTAAGCATGGCCACACGCGGATCCATCCCCACAATTGCTTTTGCTGTTTTTGCTGTTGTAACTGCGATCTCAGCAAGCTGCTGTTCGTTTGGATCAGGCATCACAGCGCAATCGGCAAACACAAGTATTCCTTCGTGTCCAAAGTGCGGATCATTTACAAACATCATAAACGCTCCTGAAACGACACTCACTCCAGGCATTGTTTTTACATACTGCAATGCAGGGCGCAAAACATCTCCTGTAGCATTAATTGCACCTGCCAACTCGCCGTCAGCATCACCATTCTTGATCATCAGGGGGGCAAAATACAATGGGTCGTCCAATAATTTAAGTGCAGCTTCGCGAGTCAATCCTTTTGATTTACGCATCTCCACCATCAAATCTGCATACTTTTCCCTACTTGGATCAGTTTTAGGATTGATAATTGCAACCCCATCAATGTTTACTCCTATTTCTTTTGCTGCTTTCTGAATTTCTTCCGGGTTTCCGAGAAGTGTCAGTCTTGCAAGTTTCTGATTTAAAATAATCTCAGTTGCACGCAACGTTCTTGGTTCTGCTCCCTCAGGCAAGACTATCCTCTTCTGATATTTTTGAGCATTCTGAAAAACACGTTTTAAGATTTCCATTAGTGATTTAAAGTTTAAACTTTGAAGTAAAAAATTCGATTCAAAAGTACTTAAAATATGCCCTGATACTCACACAATTTGTAAAAAAATATTGGCCATAATGACTTTGTTCTTGCATAAAATGACCTTAAAAATAAGCTTAATTGCTAAAATACAATCGATTGCACATTGCCTTCTGGGTTACATTTTTTCTATTTTTGAGAAAAATTTGTCCATGAAATCTTCCGATCCATTTTTTTCGCTCAAACAATCGCTTGACGGTGACATTTATACAGATCAGGTTCAGAAAGTTTTGTATGCAACAGATGCCTCATCGTATCGTGAAATTCCGCAGGCGGTAGCCCGCCCTAAAAACAAGGAAGACATACGAAAGATCGTCGAATTTGCCAGGAAAAATAGTACTTCTGTTATTCCGCGGGCCGGAGGAACTTCATTGGCAGGTCAGGTTGTTGGTTCGGGGATCGTAGTCGAAATTTCAAAGTATCTGAATAAGATTGGAGAATTAAATATTGCGGAACAATGGATTGAAGTTGAGCCTGGCGTTGTGCTGGCCGAGCTTAACCAGTTTCTTTCAAAATACGGTTTTCAATTTGCTCCTGAAACGTCCACTGCGAACCGGTGTTGCATTGGCGGCATGTTGGGAAACAACTCCTGTGGACTGCACTCATTAATATATGGAAGCACCCGCGATCATATTCTGGAAGTTGAAGGAATTCTGTCCGACGGATCTGACGCTATCTTCAAATCAATGACAGCGCGGGAATTTCAGGAAAAATGCAATGGCAACCCAGAATTGCTGGAAACAAAAATCTACCAAAATATTAGAGAAACGCTCTCTGATCCATTCAATCAAGCCGAAATAAGGAGAGAATTTCCTGACCCAAAAGTAAAGCGGCGCAACAACGGCTATGCGCTTGATGCTCTTTTAGAAACAGATCCTTTCACTGAAAATGGAAAATCTTTCAATCTTTGCCAGCTGATAGCTGGATCTGAAGGAACTCTGGTTTTTGCCACAAAAATCAGATTGAAGGTGGTTCCTCTGCCTCCAAAATTTCAAGGAATCGTTTGTGCACATTTCAGAACGCTGGAAGAATCGTTTTATGGGAATCTTGTCGCTTTGCGCCATTCACCTGATGCTATTGAACTTACCGACGACATTATCCTGAATTGCACACTCGAAAATATTGAACAACGGAAAAACCGCTTTTTTATAGAGGGAGATCCCAAAGCCATTTTAACCATCGAATTTTCGGCGGAATCGGCAGAACAGCTTCAGGAGAAAGCAAAAAAGCTTGAGGCCGATTTGCGCAGTTCGGGCTATGGATACCACTTCCCGTTTTATACTGAAAAAGAGAGCATCCGCCGGATATGGGAATTACGCAAAGCCGGACTCGGTCTGCTTTCGAACATCCCGGGAGAAAAAAGAAATGTTACAGTAATTGAAGATACGGCTGTTGCACCTGAGTATTTACCCGATTACATTCGCGAATTTGATCGGTTAATTGCTAAATATGGGCTAAAATGTGTTTACTACGGACACATCGCTACCGGCGAATTGCATTTACGTCCATTACTTAACCTGAAAGATCCGAACGATATAAAAATCTACCATTCGTTAGCTGAAGACATGGCTAAACTGGTGAAAAAATTTAGAGGATCTCTTAGCGGAGAACACGGCGATGGCCGACTGCGAGGCGAATTCATTCCATTGATGCTTGGAAAACACAACTACGGCCTAATCAGAAAGTTAAAATACACATGGGATCCGCAGAATGTCCTGAATCCCGGCAAGATTGTTGACACTCCGCCAATAACGAAGGACTTACGGCTAATGATGGGGCAATCAGGATTCATAGCGCAAACTCACTTTGATTACGAGCCTCATGGCGATCTCCTGCGATCAGTTGAAATGTGCAATGGTTCAGCCGATTGCCGGAAAAGCAGTTTAATTGGCGGCACAATGTGCCCTACCTACATGGCTACGCGCGACGAAGATAAATCGACGCGGGGCCGGGCAAATATCTTGCGCGAATATCTTACGCGCCCAAAAACAAAAAATATTTTCGATTCCGAAGAAGTTCTAAAAGTTCTTGACCTGTGTTTATCTTGTAAAGCGTGTAAAGCAGAATGCCCGTCGAATGTTGACATGGCGAAATTTAAAGCGGAGTTTTTGCAGCAATATTACGATATTCATGGTTATTCATTCCGTTCGTTGCTTATTGCTTATCTGCCACAAATTAACCGATTGGGAATGGCATTTCGCCCGATAACAAACATAATCACGGCTTCTGACCTCTTCAAAAAAGCAATTGGTTTTGAGCCAAAGCGAAATATCCCAAAACTATCGAACCATAGTTTGAAAAAGTTGGCCGGAAAATCGCAAAATCTTAACTCACCTAAAGGGAAAGTTTACCTTTTCGCCGATGAATTTACAAACTACAACGAAAGCCACATCGGGATTAAAGCAATATTAATCTTGAATAAACTTGGTTATGATGTAGTTATTCCAGAACACCTCGAAAGCGGAAGAACGTATCTCTCGAAAGGATTTCTCAGGAAAGCGCGACAGATTGCCAACTATAACGTGGCCCAACTTTCGGAATTAATCAGCGACGGCAGCCCATTGATTGGAATTGAACCTTCAGCAATTTTGTCGTTTAGAGACGAATATCCTGAATTAGTAGATTCTTCACTTCAGGAAAAAGCAAAGCAACTTTCAAAAAACACACTGCTATTTGAAGAATTTGTTGCCAAAGAAGTTGAAAAAGGAAATATTAATTCTGAACAGTTTTGGAAAGAATCAAAAGTGGTTAAACTGCATGGACACTGCCAGCAAAAAGCAATTGCCTCCATTCTTCCAACAATGAAAATGCTCAGCTTGCCTGAAAACTATACTGTTCAGGAAATAAAAAGCGGTTGTTGCGGAATGGCTGGATCGTTTGGCTACGAAAAAGAGCACTATGAACTGAGTATGCAAATTGGAGAAATGGTTTTGTTTCCTGCGGTGAGAAAAACGACAAATGATGAGGTTATTGCTGCTCCCGGAACCTCGTGCCGACACCACATTGAAGATGGAACCGGGCGTAAAGTTCTTCATCCCATCGAAGTTCTTTGGGAAGCACTGATTAAATAAAATCAGAGATTTATTGATGCGATGATATTTTTAAATGCACTTTTATAATTCTCGCCTACCGGAACGAATGTTTTACCAATCACAATGCGGTTTCGCTGAATGGAGTCAATTTTAGGAAGCGAAACAATAAACGACCGATGGACACGAACGAACTTCGACTCTGGTAATATCTCCTGCAGTTTTTTCAGGCTATTTAGTGTAAGAATAGTTTTACCAGTCAAATGTATCTTGATGTAATCTTTGAGCCCTTCTACAAAGAGGATATCGTTCAGGTTAACATTAATTGTGTTATAACCCGTCTTTACCATTATAAATTCGGGTTGCGCTTCTTTTTCAACAAGGAATTGGGATTTCTCTACCGATCTTTTCTGAAGCTTGCTAAAATTGTAAGCTTTATTTGCAGCTCGCAGAAAACGGTCGAACGAATATGGTTTCAGAAGATAGTCGGTAATCTCAAGGTCGTAGCCAGCCAAAGCATATTTATCATTTTCTGAAGTAAAAATAACCATCGGCTTCATTTGCAAACATTTCACAAATTCTACTCCGTTTAAATGCGGCATCTCAACTTCAGTAAAAATAAGATCAATCCTATTTTCGTGAATGTAAGTAAGCGCCTCAATCGGATTGGTAAATGTTTTGTCCAATTTAAGAAAAGGCAGCTTCTGAATATACTCTTTTAAAATATCTAATGCCGACTGGTCGTTATCGATTGCAACACAAATCATATTGAGATTACTTGTACTTTTAACAAAACTCGGTATCTGCGCCTCCAAAATTCGAGCTTAAATATAAAATTATCTTTTAGTAAAAACTAGAGTGAAAAAATCTTCATCGAAAACGACTTAAGAGTTCTTTATCCATCCGCAAGCATAATACCATTAAACAAAAAAGCTGCCCGGTCAGGAGCAGCTCTTCAAATTATATTTTCTCAATATTAATTATCATCATCATTCAGTTCTTCATAAGGTTTAAATTCCCAAACGTCATCAAAATAGTTAGCCGATGCCGAACCTGTTGCCACAATAGCTTTACCATTACCATCGCTAAATGAAAAAGCTACAGCATATTCACGGGCAGCGCCTTCAAATTCGTTTTTTTCATTCCATGTATCATTGGCAAAATCATATTCCCAACAAGATTTCAGTGTCTGAGAACCGCTTCCAAGGAACACGTATGCTTTATTATCTATTACAAACGAGCACGCATTGTCTCTGGTAATTGTCCAATCACTATTGTCAGTTAATGAAATTTTCTTTGTCCATTGATTTGTTGCCGGATCATATTCCCACATATCCGTTGTTTTTGCCGAATTGCTAGTTCCCGTGCAAACATAAGCTTTATCATTATGCACAAATGCTGTAGCTCCGTGGCGTTTATCTCCTTTAAAAGGACTAACCTGAAACCACTGACTACCAGCAGGCTTTGTTGGATCAAACCTATATATTTCCGATTTATCCGAACCATCATTGGCATTTCCGGTTCCAACATAACCATACTCCTTTATGCCAAATGCAACTGCATACCTTCGTGCACCTCCGGCATAATCATCTTTCTGAGTCCATTTATCAGTAGTAGGGTCGTATTCCCAAGTATCTTTTAACCTATCATTGCCATCGTATCCGGTGGTCACGTAGCCTTTACCATTTACAGAAAAACCTACTGCATTTTCACGCCCAGCGCCGGGAAATCTTGCAATCCTTGTCCAATTATCAGTTGACGGATCATACATCCAAAAATCCTTTTTATATCCCTCATTTGAAATATCCGGATCATCATTTTCATAATTGGTGTTATAGCCTAGTCCTAAATAGGCTTTATTCCCTATAACAAAGCCTACAGCCCCACCCCGGGGAGCCCCAACAAAAGGAGCTTTCTTGGTCCAGTTTCCAAGAGTTTCGGTACTTTTGCTTTTGCACCCAACCAACAAGAACAATCCTAAAATTATTGCCCAAAATGTCTTCATAGCATTTTTTTGTTTACAAATTGAGGTTCAAAACTAAATTTCGCTATTTTGCCGAAAAAGAAAATTCATTCAGACACGATATTTTTATCGACGTAAAAGAATTTTTTATCTATAAAAAAGATTTATCGATTATAATAAGGTGTTAAAATGAGTTAAAATTCACATTACAAATTAAATATCAGTTAATTGATATAAAATATACAAAATACAATTAAGCATTCATTGGTTAAATTTACTTATTGGTATATATAAACTGAATTTTATTTAGCTTAGAAATATTCTGTTTTACGAATTTTAACTAAAAAGAACATCTTGGTTTCATAGGCGCTCAATGATGTTAAAAAACTAAAAATTTCCCTGTTTCGGTTACAAATGAATTGGACTGGAAGGGGAAATGATTATTTTTACCCGCCTTTTAAGACAAATTTTATGAATCAAAATAAAACGTTTTTGTTTTGTTTGCTCAGAAATATAGAAAACTGTAAACAGATGAGAAATTTCCAAGTTCTTTTATTATTATTTGTTCTGCTTGCTTCTGCATCTTGCACGACTTCGCCGATGGAGGAGTTTGTTGTTGGTAAAAATTTCATTAAAGACCAAGCCGGCATTGTTAAAATAGATACAATTTCCATACAAAGTTCTGTCGTAAAGTTCGACTCCGTAATTTCCAGTTCTTCGGGAAAGTTTTTGATCGGGAGCAACTACAATCCATTTTCGGGATACAAAGCTTCAAACACATATTTTACATTGAAATTTGACGGAACTATCGACAATACAAAATTTGTGTACGATTCGTTGTGCCTTGTATTGAGCTACGATTCATATTTTGCCGGAGATAC
>DAOPZV010000007.1:39690-44346 GCA_035353575.1 Prolixibacteraceae bacterium
CCCAAATCCAAATGAATTGAAAGATCTTTATTATAAATTTTCATTTAACTCAGATGGAATCTATTTTAACCAGATTGAAGAAAATAATAAGAATAGTGCCATTGAAGGAATTGAATCTACACGAAACGAAAAGGTATCGAAGTTAACCGGAAATCAAACCATTGTACAATCCGGAGTTCAACTATTTACAAAGCTTAAAATCCCTTACATTAAGAACTTAACAAAAAGTGCAAGTAACCCAGCAGTTGTTGGTGCATTCTTAAGGCTCTTCCCTATCAAAGGAACTTATACTAAAGCAAGCGAATTGCCTGATTCGCTATATATTTATACCGCAAATAAAAACAACAAATTATTGGGGCAGGTAACTTTACCTGGACAATCCACTAAATATGTTTTGGTTAGGCTTGGAAGAGACCAAAATAGGAATGTTATTGTTGATGAAAAAGACAGGGTTTATTACGAAGTGGATATCAGCGCATTTGTTGAAGCGGAGATTGCGGATCAATCGTTAACTACAAATTCACTATTTATCGGCTTTGGTTCAGGAAGTTACCAAAAGACAGCCGAACACGTTTTGATTGGCGGTGTTAACTCTGGAAAATATTCGCCCGCATTAAGTGTTTTTTACTACCACAATTAAAAAATTGAAAATGAAATATATATTTTCTGCTATTGTATTATTGTTATCCGGAGCAAGCGTCTTGGCGCAAAACAGCACCAGCTCGCCTTATTCGAAATTTGGAATCGGCGAACTTGAAATGGCTGCGGGAGGAAGAAACGCTGGAATGGGTGAAACCGGTATTGCACTGCGTTCGAATATGTTTTTCAACTCTGCGAACCCTGCTTCGTTAACTGCAATCGAGCCTCAAAGCTTTTTGTTTGACATGGGTTTCAATTATAAATATACGCAGCTTTCGAACACCCAAAAAAAAGCAAATGTTACCGATGGAAATATTAGCTGGGTACAAATGGGATTTCCGATTTCCAAAAAGTTTTATGGAGGTTTCTCTGTTAACCCCAAAAGCAGTGTTGGTTACGATATTTATTTGCTCAAAACGATAGACGGAACGTCATTTGAATATCCCTCAATTTATCAGGGATCCGGTGGATTGAGTGAATCGGCCCTTATGCTTGCCTGGAAAATCTCTAAAAATATTTCTCTTGGAGGTAAAGGTGGATACATTTGGGGAAATGTTACCCAAACAATCGACCAAACCGTATCGGTTTCTTCTACCAATTATGAAATTCTTCAAACGGATAATATCCACTATTCAGGAGGATATTTTAATCTTGGTACACAAATAACAATTCCCCTTAATTCGAAATCAACGCTCATTTTTGGTGCGTTAGCTGGGCTAAGCAGCGATATGAAGGCCAAAATTTCCACAAGTATTACTAAATCCTACGAAGGTATTTCGGAGGTGATTTCTAACACAAACAAGAATTCGTATGCGAAAAAATTACCGCTTGATTTAGGTACCGGTGTAAGCTTTTTATATGGACTAAAATGGGTCGGGACATTCGACTATAAGCGATCTAATTGGAACGACGCCAACTTGATGTATGACTCAAATAAGCTCACAACGAACAATAGCTTCAGAGGCGGTGTTGAATTCGCGCCAAAAGAAGAAAAGCAATCTTTCAGGCAGACTATCAGGTACCGAATGGGATATCGTTACGAAACCGGATATCTGAAGTTGTTTAATAACCAGATACACGAGCAAGCACTTTCCGTTGGATTTGGAATGCCAATCAGAAAAGATAAGAGCTATGCTAACTTTTCTCTTGAATTTGGAACACGTGGAACAAAAACAGCCAGCCTTGTTAAAGAAAATTTTGTAAAATTCAACTGTAGCTTGAACTTATTCGATCGTTGGTTCTATAAACGACAGATTGACTAGCAATATTAGTACAATAATAGAAAAGGCGGGGTAAATTAACGATTTACCCCGCTTTTTTACTTTTGTTGGCATATTAACGAAAAATAGTTGGTAAAAAACGTTGAAAGGCTTGCCAATATTGATAAACATAGAAAGTTTGATGAACTTGGTTTCATCAAACTTTCTATGTTTATGAAAAAATCAAAAACAACGCTGTGGAAGTGCGGTTATTTCATCAAGTGGTACAATTTACTTTGCTAATGCAAAACAAGTTTTTTTAGCCATCGGGCATACAAGTGATAACAGGAAAGGCAGCCAAACTGACTGCGCTAGTATTACTGTAAATGCACTAATCTTACTGCTGACAGGTTGGTCTCCACCAGAGCCTGTTTCACCTTCTGATTAACTGGGAGGAGTTTACTATTTAATTCCCCTGAAATCACCAACTATTTTTCAGTACATTGCCCTTTTTGTTTGAGCTACATTAATTGCTTAATCCATAAGACGAACTCCACCACACTCTTTAAAAACAGCAAGATGCAATCGCAGCGACCAATCAAAATAAATCCAATTTCTTTTTCGCGCTCTATGATTCAACAAGGGAGGACAGATGATCGATGTTTTTTTTAGGAAATGTCTCATATAAGTAATGCAACAATAAAGTCATGCAATGTTTCCTGATTTTACAGAAACAAAAAAAGTCGTCCTGAATAATCAAGACGACTTACTTATTTTTAGACTACTTATTTCTCTATTTAGCGTAACTGATAGCGCGCATTTCACGAATAACAGTAATTTTTATTTGGCCCGGATAAGTCATCTCATCCTGAATGCGTTTAGCAATATCGAAAGATAACTGTTCCGATTCTTTATCTCCAATTTTATCGCTTCCAACAATAACACGTAATTCACGTCCGGCCTGAATAGCATATGTCTTCAATACTCCCGGATAAGAGAGCGCCAGTTCCTCAAGCGTTTTTAACCTCTTAATATACGATTCAACAACTTCACGGCGAGCACCTGGACGAGCACCCGAAATAGCATCGCAAACCTGAACGATTGGAGCAAGCAATGAAGTCATTTCAACTTCATCGTGGTGAGCACCAATTGCATTGCAAACCTCAGGTTTTTCCTTAAATCTTTCGGCAATTTTCATACCCAGCACTGCATGTGGTAATTCCGGTTCATCATCCGGTACTTTGCCAATATCGTGAAGCAAACCAGCTCTTTTCGCAGCTTTTGCATTAAGTCCAAGTTCTGAAGCCATAATAGCACAAAGGTTTGCAACCTCGCGCGAGTGCTGCAACAAGTTTTGCCCGTACGACGAACGGTATTTCATTTTACCTATTAAACGAATTAATTCGGGATGCAGGCCGTGGATTCCAAGGTCGATAGTTGTGCGCTTACCTGTTTCAATAATTTCTTCTTCAACCTGCTTGCGAACTTTCTCAACAACCTCTTCAATACGAGCTGGGTGAATACGACCATCCGTTACCAATTGATGCAATGCCAAACGTGCAATTTCGCGACGAACAGGATCAAATCCAGAAAGCACAATTGCTTCAGGAGTGTCGTCAACAATAATTTCGATACCGGTGGCGGCTTCAAGAGCGCGGATATTTCGTCCTTCTCGACCAATGATCCGACCTTTAATTTCGTCGTTTTCAATATGGAATATGGTCACCGAGTTTTCTATTGCTGCTTCTGTTGCAACCCTCTGAATTGTTTTAACAACGATCTTCTTTGCTTCTTTATTGGCATTGAGCTTAGCCTCTTCCATGATTTCGTTGATATACGACATCGCTTCAGTCTTTGCTTCGTTTTTCAACGATTCAACCAACTGAGACTTGGCTTCTTCAGCCGACAAGCCTGAAAGTTGCTCAAGTTTCTCTAAATGCTGACGATGAAGGCTCTCAACCTCATGTTCTTTCTTCTCCAGCAACTCAAGCTGAGTGCTCAGATTTTCGCGAATTACATCTACTTCATGTTTCGAAGACTCAAAATCTTTAATCTCGCGATTCAACTCTTCCCTTCTTTGGTTAATCGAAGTTTCGCGCTGTTTCAACTTAGTTTCGAAACTATTTATCTTGCTATTCTTTTCATTTATGTATTCTTCGTGTTCCGATTTGAGCTGCAAAAATTTCTCCTTTGCCTGAAGAATTTTATCCTTTTTAATCACATCTCCTTCGGCAACAGCCTCATCAATGATCTTTCGCTTTTTGGTCTTCAATCCTTTATCCCACATAAAATAGGAGAGGAAACCACCTCCAAGCAAGCCAACTATGGCATATATTATCTCCATTTTTCAGATATTAAAATTTAACGTTAAAAAATAAACCCACACCTTTAATCTAAATTCAGGGATCCTGTTTAAAATTCCTGAATTTAAATAAAAAATGCGGGTTTTTTATGATATGAAAATTTATTCTTTCAACAATAAATATTCGCCCAGCTCTTCATCAAGCTTTTTTAAGCTATCAAACAACGGAGATTGATCCACTTTATCTTCCAACTCAAGATTTTTCACTACAAACTGGAAAGCTGTCATCGCTAAAAAGTCTTGTGAATCACTTTGAGAATACCGCTGACGGTATTGAAGAACGATATCGTTAATTATCTTGGCAGCTTTTCTATACTTCTCCTCGTTCTCTTTATCCACCTTTAACGGATACATTCTTCCGTCAATCTTAATATTTATAGAAAGCTTCTCAGTCATTTCTTTTTGCATTACTTGTTAAGCAGAGCAATACACTTATCAATTTCCCGCACAATTTTT
>DAOPZV010000008.1:0-42616 GCA_035353575.1 Prolixibacteraceae bacterium
GATTCAACTCCTAATTTGGGATAAGGTTTGGCGTCAATTATTTGCACCGTGTAGCCTTCGGGCTGTTTATTTTGTTGCGACACTACCGAATGTATTTCGAATGACGATTTATTTCCTTCAACAGTTAATTCGCCTTTAACCGTAACTTCTCCAGCCCACACGCACATTGCACCATCGGCGCAGCGCGAATCGCTAACTTCATTAATTATCACCGCATAATTCCCGTTATTCGATGCGTACAGCTTATTTACTTCAAGGCTTATCTCACGACCAAAAGCAAAGTCCTGATCAATCACTTTATCTTCGCAACTGCTTGCGGCCAAGAGGAATAAAATCAGGAAATACATTAAAAACGGATAGGTCTTCATAGACGTTAATTTTATACTAAGACGGATGATTTTGAATTTTGGTTGCGTTAATTGCTAAATTATTACAAGACATCTTTTAGCTAACTTTGCAGCAATAAAAAAGTGAGATTGTGAAGATAGGATCGATAGACCTTGGGGAGATGCCACTGTTTTTGGCGCCAATGGAAGATGTGACTTATAAATCGTTTCGGTACATGTGTAAAAAGTATGGTGCCGATGTGATGTACACCGAGTTTGTTTCGTCGGAAGCGCTGATTCGAGACATTCAAAAGACCAAGCAGAAGATGACTTTGTTCGATTTCGATCGCCCGGTGGCTATCCAGATTTACGGGCACGACATCCAGTCAATGGTTGAGGCAGCTAAAGTTGCCGAAGAATGTCAACCCGATTTTATCGATATCAATTACGGCTGCCCGATGAAGAAAATCATTCGGCATGGTGCCGGTGCAGCCATGTTGCTCGAACCCGAAAAGATGCAGAAAATGACCGAAGCCATAGTAAAATCTGTCAATCTTCCGGTTACTGCAAAAACCCGCCTGGGTTGGGACCACGATAGCAAGATTATTGTCGATGTGGCCGAGCGCCTTCAGGATGCTGGTGTCGCAGCTTTGGCTATTCACGGGCGTACCCGCAGCATGTTGTACACGGGCGAGGCCGACTGGTCGCTGATTGCCGATGTGAAAAACAATCCCCGCATGCGTATTCCGATTATTGGTAATGGCGACATCAATGGCCCGGAAAAAGCGAAGGCTTTTCTCGATCAGAGTGGCGTGGATGCATTGATGATTGGGCGTGGCAGCATTGGCCGTCCGTGGATTTTTAAGGAAGTGAAGCACTATTTGCAGACCGGAGAAATCTTACCTCCGCCAACGGTTGCGGAAATTGTTCAGAACGTGCGCGATCAGCTCGAAATAACGATTGAGTGGAAAGACAACATTCGTTCAGGAATATTGATGATGCGGCGCCATTTTGCCCGGTATTTTCCGGCTTTGCCCAATTTCAGAGAGAATAGAATTCGTTTGCTTCAGGCTGAAACACTTGAATCTGTTCAGGAGGTGCTCTCTGCTATCGAGAAACAATACGGCGATCATCGTGTTGATTATACGAATGTTGGATTAAACTAACGCAGAATAAGGTAACTTAGCTCAATGAAGAAGTTTAAAGCGATACAAATAGGATCTAACCTTTACAATTTATTTGCCGACGAGATTAAGTCGGTAAAATATCGCGAGCAATACTCCGATGCGAGCTTTTGGGACAAGCTAAAACGATATGCAAAAGCTGCTGGAATGAAAGCTGTTTACCCAGCTCTGTTACTACATTATATGCTTAAATCAGATGGGGTTCCGGTGAAGGCAAAGCTTGTTTTATCGGCAGCGTTGGGTTATTTTATTTTACCCATCGATTTTATTCCCGATTTTGCTCCGCTGGTTGGTTTTGCTGATGACGTAGGTGTTTTGCTCATGATCTTAAAGCAAATGGCAACCTACGTCACTCCTGAAATAAAAGGTCAGGCTCGCGGTCATTTAAGAAAATGGTTTGGAGAGGTTGAAGCAAAGCAACTCGATTTAATCGATAAAGAATATTCAGGCAAATAACATTCTTTCCTTATTTTTGAATTTTGATTCAAAAATTTATGTTGGAATTATTAGTTTCTCTTCATATTAGCCCATTCCATTGGTTTGTTATTTTAGTCTGCGGAACGCTCATCGGAATGTCGAAAGTTGGAGTTCCGGGCGTTTCAATGATTGTTATTCCAGCTCTGGCCTTCATATTCGGGGCAAAGCAGTCAACCGGTGTTTTATTGCCAATCCTGATGATGGCCGATATTTTTGGCGTTGCTTATTACCGGCGTCATGCTAACTGGAACCACTTGGTAAAAGTAATTCCCTGGGCAGTGCTGGGCTTGGTTTTGGCGCTATGGGTCGGAGAGTTGGTAAACGATAAGCAGTTTAAGAATCTGATCGCAATACTTGTTTTCCTAAGTGTTGGACTGATGCTTTGGCAAGATAAACGCAAAGGAACAAACCTGTTTCCCGACAAATGGTGGTTTGCCGCTGCGATGGGCATTTTAGGAGGTTTTGCAACTATGATTGGCAATGTAGCCGGACCTGTGTTCACCATTTATTTGCTGGCGATGCATCTGCCCAAAAATAGTTTTATTGGTACCAGCGCGTGGTTTTTTATGGTCATTAATTTCACTAAATTTCCGCTGCAGTTTTTTGTATGGAACAACATTAGTCCGGAAAGTCTTACCATCGATTTGGTAACTCTGCCGGCAATAGCAATCGGCGCTCTTGTTGGAATCAGGGTCGTGAAGGTTATTCCGGAACATGCCTATCGCGGTGTTGTTATTGCAATTACTGTTATTTCAGCATTTTTATTATTGGTTTAATATGGAAAAATTAGTATCATTTTTCGAAGGGAAACCTGTTCATCGGGTACTCGACATTGGAACTGGGTCAGGCGAATTTATCCGGCAAATCAGCAATGTGTTTTCAACCGAAGTTCAATTAGTTGGAGTCGATCCCAGCAAAGAGGCACTTGCCCAGGCGCAGGCAGAGACAGCGGACAGTAAAGTGAGTTTTTTGCAAATGGAAGGAGAAAATCTTCATTTCGAGGGCGAAACGTTTGATGTTGTGGCCATGTCGAATGCCATGCATCATTTGGCTAATCCTGAAAAAACGTTTTCAGAGATGCGGCGGGTGGTTAAACCTGGGGGATGGATTCTTATTGCTGAAATTGTTTCTGATGGACTAACAGAAGCGCAGGAAAACCAGAAAATGCTGCACCATCTGAGGAGTTTTGTTGATCGTAAGCTAGGTATAATCCACCGCGAAACCTGGACCGAGACGGAAGTTCTTAAGATAATAGAAGAAAATAAGATTAAGCCGGTTCTCACTTTCTCGTATAACCGCATGACAAAACCTGTGACAGATGCCGCAAGGCTGGCTGGCTGGGAAGCCGATTTTTTGAAAAACATCGAACGGCTCAAAGGACATCCTGAGTATGACGAAAAATTGAAACTTGTCGAAGTGTTTCACGATCGGTTGACAAAATATGGCTTTCAACAAGCTCGGCAGGTTGTTGTTGTGGGAACAAAAGCTTAACCCTCACTTTATAGAAATTTGTTTATCGGGCTACCGTGCTTCATTCTTTTGCAACATGAATTGACCGAAGATCTTTTAGGTAAATAACTAAAATTTAGGTTTTTAATAGTTAGGCAGTCGAATTCTCAATTTAATTGGAATATAAAATTAATCGTTGTGTAACATCGGTGTAACAGGTATGTAATTGCCTGCCATCATTTTTGTAATGCCTGAAATCCATTTGTCGAAGCGAGGCTAATTTTCTATAAATGTTTACCTTAGTAATGGTTTTCAGCTTAACTTGCATAACAATACAACATGCCTCAAAAGAAAGAAGAAGCTATTCAGGATATTCTTGCTGATTATGAGAAACTTGCCAATTTGGTTCTAAATCAGCTTGATGTGGTAGAAAAGTTGATTGCTGCTGGGCAAACTCAGCTTGAAGAAGAGAAGTTTGACGCATTAATGAAAGAGGAAGAGCATATTAATAAGCTTGAAGTAAAACTTAGTGATAAAGTTATTAATGCCATTGCTCTTTACCAGCCAGTTGCGTCGCAAATTCGCCAGTTGATGTCGTGTTACCGAATCACGATTAGTCTGGAAAGAATCGGAGATTTGGCCGTCAGCATTGTTAAACTCATGTCGCGCATCGAAAACAAGGATGTATATTTAAGTCTTTCAGAATTTATTGCCAGAATGATGAACCTGAGTGTGGATATGTCGAGAAGATCGATGCTTTCGTTCATTAATAACGATATGGAATTGGCGAAATGGACAATCAGGTCTGAAACTGTGGTTGACGAATTTAACCGGAAGATGCTTAGAAAGGTTGCTGAACGGACAGATTTACTTGTTGAGGATAAAAATGTTTTGTTGAGTTTCATAAATGTGAAAGAAATTGCTGCAGCAATTGAGCGCATTTCGGATCATGCAGCAAACATTGCCGAAGCGTCGTATTATTCGTTCGAAGGGAGAGATATCAGGCATAAAAGAAATTAGACAAGAACACCGAACAAACATATATGAATCAGGAATTTAAGATTTTAGTGGTTGACGACGAAAAGGATTTATGCGAAATCCTTCAGTTCAATCTGGCGAGCGAGGGTTTCGATATTGATGTAGCCTACTCAGGAGAAGAAGCACTGACGAAACCACTTGAGCAATTCGATCTGTTGTTGCTCGATGTGATGATGGGAGGAATGTCGGGGTTTAAACTGGCCGATAAAATCAGGAAAGAGCAGGAACTTTCGGTACCAATTATTTTTCTGACGGCAAGAGAAGCGGAAATTGATATGCTGACCGGATTTAATGTTGGTGCCGATGATTACATGACCAAACCTTTCTCGATTAAAGAACTTGTAGCCCGAATAAAAGCCGTGCTGCGGCGCGGAAAGAATTTGGATGCGAAGCCCAAAGTAATAACAATAGAAGGGATGGAGCTCGATTTAAACCGAAAGTCGGTTACAATTAACAACGAAAGTATCTTGCTGACAAGGAAAGAATTTGAAATTCTGAATATGCTAGTTTCGAGCAAAGGCAAATACCTGAGCCGACAGGAAATTCTCGATCGGATTTGGAGCGACGATGTAATCGTAACCGAGCGAAATGTTGACGTGAACATAGCCCGGTTGCGGAAAAAAATTGGAGAATATGGTAATTGCATAAAAGGCAGATCGGGTTACGGGTATTGCTTTGAGTGCTAATACCAAACAAATGGTTATCTTGCAATACAACTAAATTCTTCTAAACGTGATAATAATCCGTACTTTTCGAAACAGAATACTATTCAACTTTCTGATCGTATTTTCAATCTTCAGTATTGCGGTTTTTCTTTATCAATACGACAGAGAACGCCATTACCGGACCGGACAGCTCGAAAACACACTTGATAACATATCCGAAGTCAGCAGCAGGTATATTGAGCACAAGAAGGTATTCGAAACCCACGATTTTCATTCGCTCGATACGCTTAAAAGCCTTTTGCCAATAACAAATATCCGGGTTACTGTTTTGGAAATGTCGGGCAAAGTTATTTATGATAGCTTTGTTTCAGATTACGACCACCTCGAAAATCATTTACACAGGCCTGAAGTTCAGATGGCGCTTCAATCAGGCAAAGGTTCGAGTATCCGATTGTCGAGCACAACAAATCAGAAGTACTATTATTATGCCAGGAACTATTCAACATATCTGGTCAGAACGGCGGCTGTGTACAATGTTGATGTAGTGAATTTTCTGAAAACAGAACACATCTTCTGGAGCTTTATCTTCTTCCTGTTTTTGTTGATGGGGGTTTTATTTTATTTCACAACCAAGCGGCTGGGTGATTTTATAATTAAGCTTAAGGATTTTGCGGTAAAGGCTGGGCAGAACGAGGACATTTCGAAGATGGACAGTAACTTTCAGGATAACGAGTTGGGAATTATCAGAAAACAGATTGTTCAGATTTACGATAGCCTGAAAAAAGCAAAAGACGAACTAACCAAAGAAAAAGAAAAGCTTTACGGGCACCTTCACGTGCTGAAAGAGGGTATCTCTATATTTTCTCCTGAAAAACACAAAATATTGGCAAACAGCCATTTTATTCAGTTTATAAATATGATTTCAGACAAATCGACGATTTCGGCTGAGCATATTTTCACGATTCCTGAATTTGACAAGGTTCTCGAATTTGTTAATCAGCAGCCTAAAAATGCTGTCGCATCTCAAAATAAAGAACTTCCGCACATTGAATATACCATTGAAAAAGGAGAGAAATTCTTCCAGATAAGATGCATCATATTTGTCGATTATAGTTTTGAAGTTTTGATTAGTGATATTACAAAGCCTGAAAAGCAAAAGCTTTTAAAGCAACAACTTACATCAAATATTGCACATGAGTTGAAAACGCCGCTTTCGTCGATAAAAGGCTATCTGGAGACAATTTTGAACAATCAGAATATTCCGGAGGACAAGAAGATCTATTTTGTTGAAAAAGCGTTTGCGCAGGCTGAGCGTCTTACCGACTTGTTAAACGACATTTCGTTGCTGAATAATATAGAGGATGCAGGAGGTTTATTCGAGTTTAAACCGGTGATGCTAAAAGCCGTAGTTCACGATGTAATTGAAAATTTGAGGCACAGGCTCGAATCGAAAGGAATGGACTGTGTGATTGATGTAGCAAAAGATGTGATTGTGAAAGGAAACGAATCGCTTTTATTTTCAGTTTTTCAGAATTTGGTTGAGAACTCGATCAACTATGCCGGTCCAAATACAAAAATCACCATTCGGAAATACCTTGAAGACGACAAATTTTATTATTTTCAATACTGCGATACCGGGGGTGGTATATCGGAAGAACATTTGCCACGTATTTTTGAGCGCTTTTATCGTATAGATTATGGTCGTTCCAGAGAAACAGGAGGAACTGGACTCGGACTTTCAATAGTGAAAAATGCCATTATTCTTCATAAAGGAACCATCTCTGCCCGAAATAAGCCCGAGGGTGGATTAGAGTTCCTGTTTTCATTATCTAAAAATTAAATAAGTGTCATGCAACACATCCTGCACTTGGCCGAAGGGTAGTGTTCATAATATGCTACAGTTACATAAAATATTTAATATCAGTTATAAATCCCGATTTTTCGGGATTTATTTTTTTAGAATCGGACAAAAAACTCTAAAAAAAATCAACGGTTTGTATCGAAAGCAGCCGCATTCTAAAGGGAGTCGGTATTTGAAAAGCGAATATTTTTCCTAAATTTAACAACACGAGATTATTAAAAGAGCATCCACCTTCAAAGCTTAAAAAAATGGACATAATCCACATAAGTGCAGAATGTTATCCGGTGGCAAAAGCCGGAGGATTGGGAGATGTTGTTGGAGCGCTACCCAAATATCAAAAGATGTTGGGTCACTCGGCTTCGGTTATCATGCCGTTCTATCATGGAAAATTTAGCCGCAACAACCAATTTTCTTCAATTTACTCGGGATATGCAAGATTGGGGCAAACCAATTTTGCGTTCAATATTTTGACGCTTGACAAGAATAATTTGGGTTTTGATTTGTTTTTAATCGATATTCCCGGATTATTCGATCGCGAGAACATCTATTCTTATCATGATGACACACAGCGGTTTGTTACTTTTCAAATTGCAGCTGTAAATTGGCTTAATCAAAGAGAGAGCATTCCGGATATTGTTCATTGTCATGATTCGCAAACCGGCTTTATTCCGTTTATGATGTCAAAAATTCGGGAATATGGTCGGCTCGAGAATGTTGCTACTGTTTTTACAATTCACAACGGGCAGTATCAAAGTCAGTTTGGATTCGATAAATTGTACTACTTGCCACCGTTTCATTCTTACTTTAATGGTTTGATTGAATGGCAGAACCTTATCAATCCAATGGCATCCGGAATAAAATGTGCATGGCGGGTTACAACTGTTTCACCAAGTTACCTCGACGAAATTAGCTATTCGATGCGTGGGCTCGAAGACCTGTTGAAACAGGAGAGAGGTAAATCCGTTGGAATATTAAACGGGATTGACGCTGATGTGTGGAATCCTGAAACCGATGCCATGCTCGATGTAAAGTACGGGCTGAAAACTATTGGGGAAGGCAAAAAGGCCAATAAAAATGCAATTTGCGCGCAGTTTGGACTTGATCCGGAAAAGCCGCTGTTTACGTTTATCGGGCGCTTGGTTGAGGAGAAGGGAGCAGATTGCCTGCCTGATATTGTTTATAAAATATCGAGTGAGTGGCCAAAGGAACAAAATATACTTATTCTTGGATCTGGAGATCACAATGTTGAACAGGCATTGCTATATCAGGAAGATGCTTTCAGAGGAAGTTATTGTTCATATATCGGTTACAACGAAAAATTATCGCATTTGATATATGCAGGAGCAGACTTCCTGTTGATGCCATCGCGGGTTGAACCTTGCGGTTTAAATCAAATGTATGCACTTCGATACGGAACAATTCCGATTGTGAGGAGAACCGGTGGTTTGCGCGACACTGTTGTTGATATTGGCGATGGAGGTTTTGGAATTTGCCACGACCAGTGTAGTACCGACGACGTTATGCACTCGGTTTTCAGAGCTAAAAAATTGTTTAAAAACGAACGGACATTTAATAAAATTAGAAAACAAATCATGCAAATCGATCATTCCTGGGAAAAGGCAGCTCAGGATTATATCGATTTATACCAATCAATAAAACTATAGTAACATGAAGAAAAAGAATACATTAGCAATCGTTCTGGGTGGCGGTCAGGGATCGAGATTATTCCCATTGACAGAAAACCGGTCGAAACCAGCCGTTCCAATTGCAGGGAAATACCGCTTGGTTGATATTCCGATCTCCAATTGCCTGAATTCTGATATCGACCGGATATTTGTACTTACGCAATTCAATTCGGCTTCACTTAACAAGCATATTAAAAACACGTACCAGTTCGGTCATTTTTCCGAAGCTTTTGTCGACATTCTTGCCGCAGAACAGACTCCTGATAATAAAAACTGGTTCCAGGGAACTGCCGATGCTGTTCGCCAGTGTATGCACCATTTTATGAATTACGATTTCGATTATGCGTTGATTCTATCGGGCGACCAATTGTATCAGATGGATTTCAATGAAATGATCGAGGCTCACGCCAAAGCAAAGGCCGATATTTCAATTGCGACATTACCGGTTGTGGCCAAGGAAGCTCCCGAATTTGGAATCTTGAAAACCGATTCCAAAAATGTTATTAAAGAATTTATTGAAAAACCTGCACCTGAAATTTTGCCTCAGTGGGTTTCGCCCGTAAGTGAAGAAGCTCAGCGGGAAGGAAAAATATACCTGGCTTCTATGGGTATTTATGTGTTCAATCGCGATTTGCTGGTGAAGCTAATGGCCAATGTTGATACAAAAGACTTTGGGAAAGAAATTATTCCACACGCCATCCAAACCAACAAAGTTTTAAGCTACCAGTATGAAGGTTATTGGACGGATATCGGTAACATTGATTCATTCTATGAAGCAAATCTTGGATTGACTGACGACATTCCAAAATTCAATCTTTTCGACAATTCAAAGATTGTATATACCCATGCTCGCCTGCTGCCACCGTCAAAAATTTCAGGAACTACTTTAGAGAAAACCGTAGTATCTGATGGTTGTATCATTCTTGCCAGCCGTATTGAGCATTCGGTGATTGGAATCAGGGCTCGTGTTGGAAAAGGAACAACGATTGCCAATTGCTATATTATAGGTAACGATTATTATCAGGATTTAGCTGAAATTGATACCGATTACAATAATGGTAAAGTGATGGGAATCGGAGAACGTTGCTACCTGAATTGTTGCATCGTTGATAAGAACGTGCACATAGGGAACGATGTGCGAATCAATGGAGGAAAACATTTGCCCGACACGAATAACGAACTTTATTCTGTGAAAGATGGAGTGGTTGTAATTAAGAAGGGAGCTGTTTTGCCTAACGGATTTGTTATATAGTATTTTTCAATTTATAATGGCAAGCCCCGGAAAAATCTCTTTCCGGGGCTTTTTCTTTAAAATTAAAAATGAAATTCGGGTAACTTAGAAATTTTACCCCCAAATTTTGTTTTCTGAACTTGTATTTGTGTTTTTAGCTTGTGATTCAAAAGTACTTCGATATTTTGTAAAACGATGTCAAAATTTCCCAACAAATCTCAACATTTCAAAAATTTTGTTAATTACCGGAAGCGCAGTAGTATTATTATTTCTGCTGCCAATCAGGCAAATAGATTGTAGAGAGAACACATGTTCCGAAAATGTTTGTTACCTTTCATCCGTAAATAGTTTATTTTTAATTGTCAAATGTAGCTTGCATGTGAGATTATAATCTGTGTCTGCGGATAGCGAACATGCTCGTTTTATCATATTTTAAGAGTTCAAAACAATGGTTAAGAAAAAGAAACAAAAACTGGAAAAACTGGTCGAGTCGTTTAACAAACCGAAACTAAAAAATGCAATCCTTACCTTTTTTTACGACAACCCGGAAAAAACATTCAACTACAAGCAAATTGCCGAAAACCTAAAAATAAAAGACCCGGAAATTACAAAACTGGTATTTGTAGTTCTGGAAGAATTGGCTGAAAATGAGCAGCTAAAAAGCGTTCAGCGTGGAAAATATAAGCTGCTTTCGCGCAGTGGAACAATTACCGGAAAGATAGAAATGCAGCCGCAAGGGTATGCTTACGTGCTGTCGGAAGAGTTCGACAAGCCGGTACTTGTATCCGGAAGAAATCTCAATCACGCCATGGAGGGCGATACTGTTAAAGTTCAGATTTTTGCCATCCGGAAAAAGCAGCAAGTTGAAGGTGAGGTAATAGAAATTACAGAGCGGGCTAAATCAACGTTTGTTGGTACCATAAGCAAATCGAAGAACTTTGCATTTTTCATTCCTTCGGCCAAGGTGGGGTTCGACTTGTTTATCCCGAACGAAAAGCTGAATGGAGCAAAGGACGGACAAAAGGTGA
Source organism: Prolixibacteraceae bacterium (assembly GCA_035353575.1). Classification (GTDB taxonomy): domain Bacteria; phylum Bacteroidota; class Bacteroidia; order Bacteroidales; family Prolixibacteraceae; genus Aquipluma. Next base: position 10,945 of record DAOPZV010000008.1, read on the forward strand.
TTGCAAAAATTACAGAATGGCCGCCTCGTGCAAAGAATCCTTTTGGCGAAATTGTAGAGGTGTTGGGAGATATTGGTAACAACAACGCCGAAATGCATGCTATTTTAGCTGAATTTGATTTGCCGCTGCGTTTCCCCGAAAACGTGCTGAAAGCTGCGGAGAAGATTCCTGATGAGATTTCGCAGGACGAAATACTCCGCCGCAGAGATATGCGCGATGTCACAACTTTTACCATCGACCCAAAAGACGCCAAAGACTTTGACGATGCGCTATCGATCCGCAAGCTGGAAAATGGCTTCTGGGAAGTTGGCGTGCACATTGCCGATGTATCTCATTACGTCGTTCCCGGAACGATTCTCGACGATGAGGCTTATGCACGCGCTACTTCAGTTTACCTGGTTGACAGGGTGGTGCCTATGCTTCCTGAAAAGTTATCGAACGGCGTGTGTTCGTTGCGCCCGAACGAGGATAAATTATGTTTTTCGGCGGTTTTTCAGCTTGATGATGATGCACATATTCAAAAACAGTGGTTTGGCCGGACAGTTATTCATAGCGATAAACGTTTTGCCTACGAAGATGCACAAGCCATTATTGAAACAGGCGAGGGCGAACTAAAAGATGAAGTTTTAACGCTGAATGCTTTAGCCAGGAAACTTCGGGATGCACGATTCAAACATGGATCCATTGCTTTTGATCGGATTGAGGTGAAGTTTGAAATCGATGAGAACGGAAAACCGCTCTCGGTGTATTTTAAAGAAGCGAAGGAAAGCAATCAATTGGTTGAAGAGTTTATGCTTTTGGCCAATAAACGCGTGGCAGAATTTATTGGCGCTCCGGATGATAAAAAGGCGGCAAAAGCATTTGTTTACCGGATTCACGATAAACCTGACCCGGAAAAGTTGTTGAATTTCAATCATTTCATTCATAAATTTGGCTATGTTTTGCAGCTTGGAACTCCCGCTCAGATATCCAAATCAATGAATCAGCTTATGGTTAACGTTAGGGGAAAGAATGAGCAGAATGTGATTGAAACGCTTGCGGTTCGCTCAATGGCTAAGGCCGAATATTCGACCCGGAACATTGGACATTATGGATTGGCATTTGAATTTTACACGCATTTTACCTCTCCAATTCGGCGTTACCCCGATGTGATGGTGCACCGTTTACTAGCCCGCTACCTCGAAGGTGGTAACTCTGTTAATTCTCAGAAATACGAGGATATGTGCAAGCACTCGTCGGATATGGAAACGCGCGCTGCCAGTGCCGAACGCTCTTCGATTAAGTACAAACAGGTTGAATTTATGCAGGATAAACTGGGAGAGGAATTTGACGGGGTAATCTCGGGCGTTACTGACTGGGGCATTTACGTTGAGCTTGAAAATAAGTGCGAGGGAATGGTTTCGGTAAGCACTTTAAATGACGACTTTTACATATTCGATGAGAAAAACTACTGCTTGGTTGGGCGGCATTCACACCGCAAGTTCCAGTTAGGCGATGCGCTGCGAGTTAAAATTGCAAGAGCTAATCTCGAGAAAAAACAACTTGATTTTGAGTTGGTAAGAGACAAATCGGATGAACCTGTCACTCAGTTTTTTCGGCCGGATAACAAAAAAAAGAAAAGAAGATAGTGAAAATTGAAAAATGTACTGTTTCTTTGTCATAGCATGTGGCATTTCTCATGTTTGCAAAAGACTTATTGTAGTTTCGGTTTGAAAATAATCTATTGATTATGGCGATAAACATTGAAAGCGGTACGAACAAGAAAGACGCGAACCGCGAGAGTATTCTGAAAATTGCCCAGGAAATATTCAGCAAATACGGTTACAAGAAAACAACACTCGACGACATTGCCAACGCAGTTCGCAAAGGTAAAAGTTCGCTTTACTATTATTTTACCAGTAAGGAAGATCTTTTCCAGGCAGTTATCCAGAAAGAAGTTGATACATTACGTCGCGAACTCGACATTGTTGTTAACCGCAATACAGATCCGGTCGATAAGTTGCGCGATTACATCTTAACCAAGCTAACGACATACCGAAGCATGGCTAATTTTTACAATGCGCTTGAAAACGACGTTACAGCAATCGAGTTTATCGAGAATATCAAACTGAAACATCAGCAGGAAGAGATTCGGATGATAAAAAGAATACTGATTGAAGGTGTTCGGAAAAATGCATTCGAAGTGTACGATCTCACACTTGCAGCCATTGGAATTACCACAGCTATAAAAGGATTGGAAATGCCCCTTTCCGCTGGCGACTATAGCAAGGTAAATCTGGAGCAAAGCGTTGACAACATTGTGAAAATACTTTGCTACGGTGTGATGAAACGATGAATGAAAATTTATACGCAGTATATAAAAGCCGGCCGCGAGCCGGTTTTTTGTTTTTGCCTTGACCGATAAACGAGTCTGCCTATTGATATAAGATAAATTAACCAGGCTCAGTCTTCAATGTTTTCAGGAATTTGTAAGTTTGTGCCGAATATGAAATTATGAGACAAACAGATACTGGCAAACAAAATACACAACCGATTACTATTTCTGGTTTTCGGGACAGAATTTTTCGATTGGCAAACTTCGTCACGATTATTATTGGCGTAGCTTTCTTTTATTTGGTGTTTAATACATCGTGTGCGAACATTGGAACTCCATCGGGCGGACCCAAAGACAGTATTCCGCCGGTGGTTTTAAAAACTATTCCGGAATTACGAGGGAAAAATTATCTGGGCAAAGATGTCCGTCTTACGTTTGACGAGTTTATTATTCCGGATGAAGTGGCGGAAAAACTGGTGATTTCGCCGCCAATGAAGAAAAAGCCGGTGATTAAAACGAAAGGGAAAACATTAATTGTTGAATTTCAGCAGGATTTGAAAAAAGCCACCACTTATTCACTGGACTTCAAAGATGCAGTAGCAGACAACAACGAGAAAAACCCGATTAAAAACCTGAGATTTTCATTCGCCACCGGTAATACCTACGATAGTTTAAGGGTTTCGGGATTTGTGAAAAATGCCTTTACCCAAGAACCGGTTGACAAAGCGTTGGTTATGCTCCACCGGAAACAAGATTATACTGCATTTATCGACAGCATTCCGGAGTATATCGGAACAACCAATAAAGAAGGCTTCTTTATGATTGATAATATTGCTCCTGGCAGCTATCGGTTATACGCGCTTACTGATGCCGACAATAGTTTGACCTATAACGCGAAGGCAGAAATGATTGCTTTTGACGATTCGCTGATAGTGCCATCTGCGAAATATGTTGCCCGAACAGATACTGTAGTTCAGGAAAAAGACACGCTTGTGGTTACCGGTCATGTTGATTATAAGCCAGGTACGCGCTACCTGATGATGTTTGAGGAGGTGAAATTCGACCAGTTTTTAAATTCGTCGAAGCGAACTCAGGGGAATAAATGCGATTTTTATTTTGCCGAGTCGTTAAGCGATTCTTTTAAAGTGAATCTCATAAAACCTCGCCCAACCAATAAAGACTGGATGTATATTGAGTCGAATGTGAAGCGCGATTCGATCACAGTTTGGCTAACTGACACGATTTTCAGTAAAATGGACTCTCTTAAATTTGAGTTACAGTACGAGGCGCTCGATTCGCTGCGCCGCATGCATGTGAGGCGCGATACGCTTGAGATGATTTATTCTGCGCCGAAAGCTCCAAAAGCAAAGCGTAAGAAAGGCGAGCCAATACCTGTTCCAACAATAAACCTGACGACCAACATCAATGCTTCGGCCCACGATTTATACCAGCGAATAAAGATTGAAGCGCCCGAACCATTGGCGTCGTTCGATACCGCTAAAGTCAGGCTTTATTCGATTGTAGATACAGTGAAAACCAGACTGCCGGTGATTGTAAAGAAAGATACCAGTTCGGTTAGGAAATATTTTATAGATCACTTTTGGGACTCGAACGCCAGCTATGAATTGAAAATTGATTCGGCCGCAGCATACAATATCTACGGATACCCCAGCAAAAAGCTCGATCAGAAATTTAAGACACAGAAGGAAGAATATTATGGAAAGATTGTATTAACGCTGAAGGGACTTTCGGCACCTGCAATTGTTCAGCTTCTGGGAAATGATAAAGACGAGAAGATCTTGCAGAAAATTCAGGTTCTTGGAGATGGAAAAATTGAATTTCCTTATTTGAAGCCCGACAAGTACAAACTCAAGATTATTATCGACTCAAACAAAAACGGTAAGTGGGATACCGGCTATCTGGCTCAGGGCATTCAGCCCGAAGAGGTGGTTTATTACCCTAAAATTATTAAGGTAAGGTCGAATTTTGAGTTTGCCGAAACATGGGATATCAAATATAAGCCGGATTACAAGAAGAATTTAATAGACGAAGAAGCGGAAAAGGAAAAAGCACGGAAGAAGGAAAAGGAGAAAAAGGAGCATCACGATGCAGATCACTAGACTCAGTGTTTCTCTGATTTTTGTACTGGCGAATAGCTTCCAGGTTCTTTCGCAAACGCCTGCCTACCCATTTCGAAATGGCGAGAGTGCCCGGTACGGAGCTTATTATAATCTGAACTTCATTTGGATACAAAGCGGAGATGTTGAGTTTAACGCTGATACGATGGTTTATAAAAATCAGACGGCCTGGCATTTGAAAGCTGTTGGCAAAACGTATAAAGCGTACGACTGGTTCTATTCTGTTCGCGATACATTTGAAACATTTTGTAATTACCAAACATTCATCCCAATATACTCCAGCAGGGTGATGAATCATGCCCGCCAAAATTCGGTGCATCGGTATTGGTTTGAACCTTCAGGAAAGGTAGAAACATTAATAAAGCAGGAAAAGAAACCAGATTTCAAAGCAACCTTAACTGCGGGAGAAAATACCTATGATTTGTTGGCAACAGCCTACAATTTCAGAAAGTTTGATTTCAACAAATTGTTTGTAGGTCAGAAGGTTCCATACCGAATGATTATTGATCGTCAGGTTTCTGACTTGTTTTTCAGGTATTTGGGGAAAGAGAATGTGAAAACAAGAAATGGGAAAGAGTTCCGTTGTCATAAAGTTTCAGTATATTTACTGCAAGGCGATTTTTTTCCTGAAGGCGAGTACATGAAAGTTTGGTTTACTGACGATAAAAATCACCTGCCAGTCCAGGTTGAAACGCAAATCGTAGTTGGCTCGGTGAAAGCACTTTTGCTGGAACCAAAGAACATGAAATATCCACTTACATCACAAATTAAATAACTATGGCAAGCAGACAACGTTTAAAAAAGGAGATTGACTACATCGTTTCGGATTTGATAGTTGATTGTTTCACTTTTATGACTATGCAAAACGAACCGAACAAACCCGAAGTTTTGGAGATTGTTCAAAATACGCTGAATCTTAGAAGTGAATTAAGGTTACAGTCGAATCACCCTGAAAAGAGGGGAGAGTCGCAATCGATAAAAAATTACTATGATAATATTGCCAAAGTTTTGGTTGACAATATTGAAGCCAGTTACGAGAAGTTGGGCAAATTAATTTCGCCTGAGTTGAAGTAGCTGAATGAAAATGTATAAGGCAGATCCCTGAGCCGTCGATAGGTTCAGGGATTTTTTATTTACATCTGTTTATTTTTTCAAAGTTGATTGTATAGATTTCGTATCAACGATTGTTTTTCAATTAAGTACTCAACGCATGCCCACCTGCCGGCAGACAGGGAATAGCTATTTATACTTTTTGGGGTTCGTTCATATTTCTATTTTGTGTGAATCTAATCTGAAGCTTGTTCAAACAATCGGGTGTGTTTTGTCTGGTGGTTTTCAGGTTTGGTTTTTATTTTGTTATTTTTGTTTCGCGTATAGAATTACCTAAACACTAAAATGATGGATGAATTTGGAAAACAAAAAAGGGGTTTTTCGTTAGGTGAAACTGATAAAGAACGGCGTAATAATTTGATAATTATTATTTTATCTGCGCTGTTGCTGATTGTGATTGTTGTTTTTGTTTATCAGCACGGTGAAAACCAGAAAATGATGGACTCGCTAAACAAAGAAAAGGCTTCCATTCAAGCAGAGTTGGGCACGTTGATGACGAATTACGACTCTCTCCATACCAACAACGAAGCACTCCAGTCCGAATTATCAAATGCGCAGGGGAAAGTAAAAGATTTGCTCACAGAAGTTGAGCAGGTTAAGCGCGTAAGTTACGACCAAATCAATCAATATCGGCAGGAAGTTACCACAATGCGGAATATCATGAAGAACTACATTGTTCAGATTGACTCACTTAACCGTCGAAACGAATTGTTGATGGCTGAGAATGCACAAGTGAAAGAAAACTTTGCTCAGTCGGAGTCAAAAAATCAGCAGCTCGAAAAGGAGAAACAGCATTTACAGGAAAAAATAAAAGAGGCAGCTCAACTTGAGGCAACAGAGTTGGTTGCTGTTGGAATAAATGCCCGCGGAAAAGAGGCTGAGAGTGCCCGCCGTGCCGAGCAAATTAGAGTAAGCTTTGTTTTAAGCAAAAATGTAACAGCTCCTCGCGGAAATAAAACGATTTATGTGCGGATTCAGAAGCCCAACCAGGTACTTTTGCAACAATCACCAAACGACCTTTTCCAGTTCGAAGATTTGAAAATTCCATACTCCGCAAAACGCGAAGTGACTTATGAGGGGAATGCACTTCCGGTCAATATTTTTTGGGACAATAGAGGTCAGGAATTTATGGCTGGCGAATATACGATCGATATTTTTGCCGACGGTAATAATATTGGAACAACCAAATTTACAATGAAGCGATAGGCGAAACGATAGTCGCAGCAGTCGGTTTACCGAAAAAGAAAAACGGACTCTTTCTTTAATGAGAGAATCCGTTTTTCTTTATCCATACTGAACACCTTATTTAAAAGTCATCAACTTACTCAGGTATTTCCCGATGATATCAAATTCCAGATTTACAATAGTTCCAACTTCAAATGTATGGAAATTAGTCTCGTTGTATGTGTACGGGATAATGGCCACCTGGAAGGAGTTGTCCTTTGAGTTCACTACGGTCAGACTAACGCCGTTCACGGTTACTGATCCTTTTTCAACGGTCATGTAACCTTTTTGCGCCATTTCCTTGTTGAATTCGTATTCGAACGTAAAATACCAGCTTCCATCGGCTTCTTCAACTTTGGTGCAGGTTGCAGTCTGGTCAACGTGTCCCTGAACGATATGCCCATCGAGGCGACCATTCATTAACATGCTGCGCTCCAGGTTTACTTTGCTTCCAGGAACCAATTTGCCGAGATTAGTCTTTAAAAGCGTTTCTTTTATGGCGGTAACAGTGTAGGTTTTTGCTTCTTTATCAAGTTTTACTACGGTGAGGCAAACCCCGTTATGTGAAAGGCTTTGGTCAACTTTCAGTTCATCTACAAACGAGCAGGTGAGCGTAAAATGCACATTTTCCTGATCTTTCTGAATGGCAATTACTTTGCCGGCTTCTTCAACTATTCCTGAAAACATGATTGATCGATTTAAAATTTGAGTGCGAAGTTACAAGTTTCAGATGGAGTGGCAAACATGAATTTGTACAATGTTTTTGGCAGGTCTGGAATAAAAATTTTCTGTTTTATTTTTCATAACTTTAGTCAACTTTAAAACTATACGGAATGAAACAAAGTAAGTCGGAGCGATTCGTCAACCTTTTAGACCTGGTTGCAGCAATTGGTGTGTTATCAGGAGCGTTTTTTAAACTAAAACATTATCCCCACGGAAGCACCTTGTTTTTTGGAGGGTTTCTGGTAGGAACCATTGCGAGCATCATTCACATAAGCGAATTGAAAAAGCGAATTAAAGAACTTGAAGAGAAAGAATCCAAAGGATAAGCACTGCAATAATTTGTAAATTAGCGGGAAATTTTAGAACGATGACAACAGTTAAAACGACTTATTTGGGCGAGTTGCGCACCGAAAATATTCACCTGCAATCGGGTAATAAAATTATAACCGATGCTCCCTGCGACAACCGTGGCAAAGGCGAGGCCTTTTCTCCAACTGATTTGCTGGCAACTGCACTTGGCAATTGCATCATGACCATTATGGGCATCAAGGCAATGGACAATGGCATTGACTTAAAAGGTACCGAAATCGAGATTACGAAAATCATGGCTAACGATCCGCGACGCGTGGGCGAAGTCATCCTTGAATTCAATTTTCCGAAGAAAGGTTATTCTGATGAAGAAAAACGATTGATTGAAAGTGTTGCCGGGTGTAGTCCTGTACCGCTCAGCGTTCATCCGGATTTGAAGCAAACCGTCATTTTTAACTGGTAAAAACCAGGGAAGCAGGCAGTAATTAGAGGAAGGACTGAGGGTCTCTAATTACTACCAATTTTTTCTAGTGGCTGCATACATGTCCGTCATCGTGATGATGGCAAACTTCACCACTGTCAATAATTCTTCCGGCGGCATATTGCTTTACAATCTCAGTGATGTTTCCCTCGCAGCCGCGTATTACATTTATTCCTGCTTTATTGAGCACATTTATCGCTCCATTGCCAATGCCTCCGGCTAACAAAACTGAAACACCATTGGCTGCAAGAACCCCTGCGATATTCGACTTACAGCCACATCCCTGTGATGACTTTATTTCATCAACTTCTGAAATAGTGCTCTCGTTGGAAATTGCAAAAACTTTGTATGATTCGCAATGCCCAAAGTGATTATCAATTTGCCCGTCGGCTTTTGCCGGAACAGCAATTTTCATCTTTATTGTCATAGCTTTTTATCTTGAAAATATCTAAGTCGTTTACCTTTCCCCAAATAGATTCCATCCGAAGCGTGAAATCTTTTGCCTAATCCTGTTCCGAGGCTCCAGCTCTCATTTAAATCTTCATCGGTAGTTTTGCAAAATCCGAGTCTTCTACCGGTAGCACTACCTTTTCCCTCCGGTCCGGTTCTATCCATTCGCGGCATCTAAATTCTTTTTATCCTTATTCAGGAGAATTAATTCGTCTGTTCCAAAAATATCGCAGTCGGCACATTTTACATGTTTGTCAAGGCCGTCTATTAGTTTGTGACATTTTTTACATCTGAACCATTCTTTGTCAAGGTCGTAATCGCCTCCTTCAATAATGATTGCTTTTCCCTCGACAAAAGCGCTGCCTATTGTTACAAGAGCTTTATTGTAGATTCTTGTGAAAGTCGGCCTAGATACGTTCATTTGTTCTGCGGCCTGATCCTGCGGAAGCATTTCGTAGTTTATCAGCCGGATACTTTCGTATTCTTCAAATGTCAACTGAACATTGTCTATTTTGCAAAGTGGCAAGCCAAATGGCTTGAACCCTTTCATTATCGGCGGATTGCTAATTTTTCTACTTTTTCGAGGGCGCGGCATGTTTCTGGATATTTAAAAATGCTTTAATATCCGGTAAAATACTAAAGAAAAACAGAACTACAGCGAGTCCTCCAAGTATTTTGGCAATCCAGCAGAATGTTCCACAGTAAAACTTGTCACTGCATTTGAATATTCTGGCGGCGCAGCCAACCATCGTCATCGAGAAATAAAAGAAAAATAAGATCGCCGGAAGAATCAGGCTAATCTTCACGATTAACTTTTCCACTGTGTTTTCATTTTGGTTCAAAAATAATGAACATACGTTCATAATACAAATGTTTTTGTATTTATTTTGAACATACGTTCATTATAAAATGAAGGATTATTGTTGAAACTGCAATCGCATTATTATCACTTTTAATCGACAGGTATTGGTAGCAAGGAATATCGTTAATTGCTACTTTTATATTTTATTATAAACTGTTATGGAAAATTCGTGTTTGGTACTTGAAGGGGGAGGCTTGCGGGGTGCATTTACCAGTGGAGTGCTTGAATATTTGCTCGATGAAGAATTCTGGTTCGATCGTGTAGTTGGTGTTTCAGCGGGGGCCTGTGTAGGAGCATCATATATATCAAAACAGAAGGGAAGAAACCGGAAAGTAAATGTTGAGATGCCCTCTGATAAACGGTATATGGGATTTCGGCATTTGCTAACCACTGGTTCCTATTTTAATATGGAATTTGTTTTCGATGAGATTCCGCACCGATTGGTCCCGTTTGACGAAAGTGCTTTTTATGACAGTCCAGCAGAATTTGAGGCTTTGACTACCTCGCTGGAGTCGGGAAAAGCATGTGCATTTAACAAAGCCGACATGCAGAAGTTAGGTATTGAGAACATTCTCATTGCATCATCCAGTATCCCGTTGCTGGCTAAGGCAGTTGATGTTGGCGGGAAATTGTATTTCGATGGTGGTGTTTCAGATTCAATTCCTGTTGAATTTGCACTCGAAAAGCACTCAAAAGCTGTAGTTGTTCTAACCCGTCCGCGGGAGTATCGTAAAGAAGAAATGAAAGGAAGGAAATTATTTGAAATTGCTTTCAGGAAATATCCTGATTTTTTGGATACGTTGTTAAACAGAAACGAAGCATACAACAGAACGCTCGATCTTTGTGAGGCAATGGAACGTGAAGGACGTATTTTTATTTTTGCGCCTTTGCCTGAGTTCTCGGTTGGGCGAACAGAAAAAAGTCTGGAACGAAGAATGGCTTTGTACGATCATGGGTACCAACTTATGAGAGAGAAATTTGGCGCTATGAAACAATTTCTCGAAATTGATTGACAGTACGCAAATCCTACTATTTAATTCATAAATTCGTATAGTATATTTTTGAATGTTATTTAAAACCTAATCAACAAACAATGAACAAGATAGTATCATTTATTTTACTTTTTGTATTTGCCGTTGCTGCAAGTGCGCAGAATTTACCAATTAATACTTTAACTGAAAAAGAGAAAAAAGACGGATGGAAGTTGCTTTTCAATGGGAAGGACTTCACTGGTTGGAGAAAATTTCAGGGGAAGGAAATCACAGGTTGGAGAGTTATTGATGGTGTGTTAAATAATTCAGGAGGAGGAAGCGATCATGGCGGCGACATTATAACAAAGGAAAAATTTCAGAATTTCGAATTATACCTTGAATGGAAAATAGCGCCTCGTAGCAACAGTGGTGTTTTTTATCATGTAAACGAAAAAGTTGGTAAGGCAATATACGAATCGGGGATTGAATACCAATTGATTGATGATAAAGGTTGGCCTGATAAACTGCATGATGACCAATATTCAGGATCCAACTATGGAATGAATCCACCTCAGGGGGCTGTTGTAAAACCAATTACTGAATGGAATCAAACTTTAATTATTGTAGATGGCACTCATGTACAGCACTTCCTGAACGGAGTAAAGGTTGTTGATTACGAGTTGTGGGATGCCGATTGGTACAAGCACAAAGAAAACGGAAAGTGGAAAGACTATCCGTATTATGGACTCGCCAAGAAAGGAAACATCGGGCTTCAGGACCACGGTGGATTAACTCAGTACAGAAATATAAAAATTCGGGTAATAAAATAGGCGATGATCGGACTGGTTGATTACCACATGCACTCAATCCTTTCGGATGGGAAAAATACTTATGAGGAGATGGCCATGGCGGCTATCGATAAAGGATTGGAAGAAGTTGGCTTTACAGATCATTTATGCTTAAAACCGGTAGATTGGTCGATGAAGCAGATTGACATTCCGGTGATGACGAGCCAGATCTCGGATTTGAAAGAGAAGTTGGGAGACAGGATAAATATCCGTTTTGGAATTGAAGTTGACTATCTGCCCGGCTATGAAGATGAATTACATGAATTGATCAGTCAGATTCCGGTAGATTATGTGATCGGTTCAGTCCATTTTATCGATGACTGGAATTTTGATACTGATCAGTCGCTATACGGAAAATGGTCGAACGATGAGCTATATGAGAAATATTTTACCTTAGTTCAGGAAGCCGCTCAGTCGGGACTTTTCGACATTATTGGTCACATCGATATTATTAAGAAATTCAGAGTTTATCCCGAAACCAATCAGGAGAAGTTGTTTGAAGACACAATCAAAATTATTAAGGCAAATAATCTGGTGGTTGAGTTGAACACCGGTGGAATGGACAGACCATGTGCTGAATTTACGCCATCGCCACATATTTTAGAAATGTGTTTTGCCCATCATGTCCCCGTTACGTTGAGTTCTGATGCGCATCGGGTTGAACACATTGCCCGCCATTACGACGCTGCTCTATCGCTTCTTAATCGTATAGGTTACACCGAGCTGATCGGTTTTAACAGGCGAATCAGGAAAGTTATTCGATTATGACCGACAAGAGCTAGAAATAAAAATGCCATCCTCTGCAAAAAGAAGATGGCATTTTTATTTTTTGTGAGAATTTTTCTAACCGTTGAGTGCCTCGGCGCCGTTTGTAACTTCAAGAATCGCGTTGGTAATGGCTGCCTGGCGGGCCTTGTTAAAGTTCAGCGTCAACTCGTTAATTAAGTCGGTAGCATTGTCAGTTGCTTTGTGCATGGCAGTCATTCGGGCACCATGTTCGGCTGCGTGAGAATCGAGCAACGCTTTATAAAACTGTATTTTAAGCGAACGGGGAATCATCTCGTTAACAATCAGTTCTACCGAAGGCTCAAAAATGTAATCGGTATTACTTCTTTTTTTCTTTTCAGAAGTAGCAGGAGCCACCGGCAAAAACTGTTCATTTATTAGTTCCTGCGAAGCGGCATTGATAAACTTGTTGTAAACCAATTCAACCCGATCATATTTTTCTGCAACAAAATCGTTCATTATGGCCTGAACTTCCACAGAAACATGTTCGAAATCCAAATTCTCAAACAGTTGATTTTTTTCTTCCAGAATATCCAAATGGTAAGAGCGCAGAATCTTTCCGCCTTGTTTACCAATTACCAGAAAATCGAGATTACCGGATTTAAGCTGTTTGCTGTAAGTTGTTTTTGCAACAGAAATAGCTTTTTTGGTGATATTTGAATTGAATCCACCACAAAGTCCTCTGTTCGAACTTATTAATACAATCAAAACCTTTTCCGGATCGCGCTGGGCTGTGTAAACAGAATCAGCGTTTTTATCCAGTGCTGCTCCCAATGATGAAAGTAGTTCTGAAAGCTTTTCAGCATAAGGACGAATCTGCAAGATAGCATCCTGCGCCTTCTTCAGCTTTGCTGCCGAAACCATTTTCATAGCACTGGTAACTTGCCTGGTGGTTTTTACCGAAGTGATTCTGGTTCGTATTTCTTTTAAATTGGCCATCTCGAATGAATAATAATTATCTGGCTTGCCGTTTTATTCTGAATATCTTTCAGCAACTTCGGCAGCAGCTTTTTCTATAACATTGGATTCTGCGTCGGTTAGGATTCCTTTCTTTAATTGATCAAGCGTGCTGCGATATTGCATTTCCATCAATTCAAGGAAATCACGTTCGAACAATTTTACTTTTTCAACCGGAACGTCGCGAAGCAATTCTTTTACACCGCAATAAATAATGGCAATCTGGTGCTCAATCTTTATTGGTGCATATTGTGGTTGCTTCAGTATTTCAACATTTTTACGCCCTTTATCCAGAACGCGCATTGTAGCAGCATCGAGGTCGGAGCCGAATTTCGAGAAAGCTTCCAGTTCGCGGAATTGAGCCTGGTCGAGCTTCAACGTTCCGGCGATTTTCTTCATTGGTTTAATCTGAGCGTTTCCACCAACACGCGACACCGAGATACCCACGTTAATAGCCGGGCGAACACCTGAGTTAAACAGGTTCGATTCAAGGAAGATCTGTCCATCAGTAATCGAGATAACGTTTGTAGGAATATATGCAGAAACGTCGCCAGCCTGAGTTTCAATAATTGGAAGGGCGGTTAATGATCCTCCACCTTTTACCTTATCTTTTAAACATTCAGGCAAGTCATTCATTTGGGCTGCAATTTCATTTGATGCCGTAATTTTTGCTGCACGTTCGAGTAAGCGTGAGTGCAGGTAGAATACGTCTCCCGGATATGCTTCACGGCCCGGAGGACGACGAAGCAACAACGAAACTTCGCGGTATGAAACGGCTTGTTTCGAAAGGTCATCGTAAATAATTAATGCATCGCGACCCGTATCACGGAAGTACTCGCCAATGGCAGCGCCGGCATAAGGTGCATAATACTGTAGGGCGGCCGGATCAGATGCAGTTGCCGAAACAATTACCGTGTATGACATTGCTCCATGTTTTTCAAGCGTATGGGCAAGGTTGGCAACAGTAGAACCTTTTTGCCCGATAGCTACATAAATACAATATACTGGTTTGCCTGCTTCAAAATTTTCACGCTGGTTAATAATTGTATCAATGGCAACGGCTGTTTTTCCTGTTTGACGGTCGCCAATAATCAACTCACGTTGTCCGCGACCAATCGGGATCATGGCATCGATAGCTTTCAATCCGGTTTGCAGTGGCTGAGTTACCGGTTGCCTGAAAATTACACCAGGCGCTTTTCGCTCAAGCGGTAAAACATACTTTTCGCCGGTCACAATTCCCTTGCCGTCGATTGGTTCGCCGAGTGTATTTATTACGCGGCCCAAAAGTCCTTCGCCAACTTCAATCGAAGCTGTACGGCGAAGACGTTTAACCGTGTCTCCTTCTTTAACTTCTTTTGTCAAACCCAGAATTACAGCTCCTACGTTGTCTTCTTCAAGGTTCAGCACGATGCCTTTTACTCCTGAATCGAATTCGATCATTTCATTCGATTCAACATTTGAAAGGCCATAGATGCGCGCAATTCCGTCTCCAACCTGAAGCACAGTCCCAACTTCTTCCAATTCGGCCTGACTTTTAAAGCCTTCGAGTTGTTTTCTGAGTATTTCCGAAACTTCAGCAGGTTTTATATTTGCCATTTTATGTCAGTTTTATTCAGTCGTTATTCTATTTCAATTCTGTATGTAGCAATTGTTCTCTTATTTTCTTCAATTTTGTCGATAAGCTGGCGTCGTATTGTTTGTCGTCAACACGCAAAACAAAGCCACCAATCAAGCTTTCGTCAACTTTTTGGCTTAGCTCCACCTTTGCATTAAACTGGGCTTCCAATGTTTTTCGTATTTCCTGAAACATGGGCTCACGAACAGGCGTTGCACTCGTCAGCACAGCAGATTTTATCCCTTCTTCAGCTCGGTAGAAGTCTTCCAGATTTCGAAAAATTCCGGGGATAAAACTTTCGCGCTTGTTGGTCGTGATCAATACCAGAAAGTTCAATGATAATTGGTGCACCCGCCCGGTGAAGATACTTTTAATTGCCTCTGTTTTTTGAGAGGTTTTTACAATCGGGCTTTCGATAAGCAGCCGAAAATCTTCGCTTGTTTCGCAAACATCGGATATTAAATTAGCATCCTTTCTCAGTTCAACAGTCAATCCCTTGTCTTTTGCCAAACCGAAAAAAGCCTTTGCGTACCGAACATTTATTTTACTTTGGTCCATACAATTAATTCAGCTTCAGATCTTTCAACATATCCTGAATCAATGCTTCCTGATCCTGAGATTTTTCAACTTGCTTTTTAATTACTTTTTCGGCAATGGCCAAAGATAGTTCGGCTACTTGCTTTTTGATGTCGTTTATTGCTGCAGCCTTTTCAGCTTCAATTTGCTGTTTGGCATATTCGATGCTCTTTTGGGCTTCGGTGTTGGCCTGAAGCTTGGCATCGGCAATTATTTTGTCTTTTATATCACGCGCTTCTTTCAGTATGATATCTTTTTCTCTTCTGGCCTCAGTCAATATCTGATCGTTGGCAGCCTTCAGTCCGGCGACTTCCTTACGGGCTTTCTCTGCCGAATTTAATGCGTCGGCAATCGAATGCTCGCGATCTTTTAATGCTTTTAATATTGGACCCCATGCAAATTTCTTCAGGATAAAAAGTACGATCCCGAATATGATGACCATCCAAAATATTGTTCCGTAATCAGGAGTTACAAATCCCATGGTAGTTTTTGTTTGTTAGTTAAAAGCAATCCTTGCTCCCGGCAACCCCGGGAGTGGATCGCAAAACAAATTCTTAAGCAATGAAAATAGCTAGAACGCAGACGATAACAGCGAAGAAGGCAACACCTTCGATCAAAGCTGCCGATACGATCATGTTCGAACGGATATCGCCTACTGCTTCGGGCTGACGAGCGATGGCTTCCATTGCACTGGCACCAATTTTACCAATGCCAATACCTGCACCAATAGCTGCCAGGCCAGCGCCAACGGCTGCTCCAAGTTTCCCAAGGGCTACTTCTGCTAAAATGATTAATAATGCAGTCATAATAATAATTGTTAATATATAAGACTAATGATGATGTTCTGGTTTAGCCATCCCAAAATAGAGGGCTGACAATAATGTAAAAACGTATGCCTGAATGAACGACACCAAAACGTCGAGCAATACCATAAATACAGAGAATAGCACAGAAACCAGCGAAACTCCGTATCCGGCAGGTCCACCCATCAATTTGGCGAAAATAAATATCAGGCTGACAAATACAGTTACAATTAAGTGACCGGCCAGCATGTTGGCAAAGAGACGGACCATCAAAACCACAGGTTTTGTGATAACTCCGGTCAGTTCAACTATTGGCATAAGTGGTATCGGGAACTTCAACCACCAAGGCACTTCAGGATTATATATTTCTTTCCAGTAATCTTTATTCGAATTAAATGTTGTGATAAAGAAGGTAAACAATGCCAAAACCATTGTTACAGCTATGTTTCCG
Organism: Prolixibacteraceae bacterium; assembly: GCA_035353575.1. GTDB lineage: Bacteria > Bacteroidota > Bacteroidia > Bacteroidales > Prolixibacteraceae > Aquipluma. The sequence continues at coordinate 27,563 of DAOPZV010000008.1, forward strand.
GTAACGTTTGCTCCAAACGGGAAAATCGGAATCAATCCCAGAATATTGTTTATCAGGATAAAGAAAAACAAGGTAAGCAGGTAAGGCATAAATTTTTCGTAACGGTGTTCGCCAATGGCTGGTCGGGCAACATCGTCGCGAACAAACAGGATGACTGGTTCAAATAAGTTTTGCATTCCAGATGGAGCCTTGCCTACGTTTTTCTTCGCAGCTTTAGCAATGTTCAGGAATATGAGTAATAAAATGATAACACTCACGAATATTCCAACGACGGTTTTCGTAATTGACAGATCAACAGGTAGGCCAATAACCTCGCCTTGTTCGTTAACTTCAACTATCTTACCTTCGTTTTTACCTTCATTTTCAATCCTGAATCCATTGTATGTTTCGTGCCCATGATGGAATTTGGAGGACATGAAAACATTCCAGCCTTTATCCGAAGAATACAAAATGATAGGTAACGGTACGCTGACATGAGTTTCGCCAATCGTGAGAATGTGCCATTCAAAGGCGTCGGAAACGTGTTCGATAACAAATTTACCGGCGTTGAATTCTTCCGAATGAGTTGTGGTGCTTGTTTGTGTTGCTTCTTCTTCAGCACATGCTACCTGTCCGGTAAAAAGCACAATTAGTATTAGTAATAGGGCTTGTATGGTTCGTGTCATTTCGTCTCAATGTATTTCTGAGGTCAACAAATTTAATTTTTTATGCGATTAATTGTCAAGGCATGTCATTCTTTTTTTTGCCTTACGAATCTGGCAAACTGCATCGTTTCAAATGCGGTGAAGATTATATAACCCACCAGAAAATTTACCAGAAATATTTTGGCATATTCTCTTACCGAGAAAGCTACAATAACTGCAATTATGAGGTACGAGAACATTTTTATAAAATTAACCGCCATATATTTTGAAGTAAATCTTGAACCTGAATTAACGGCTACTTTTAACAAATATGCGTGTATAAGGTTTGTTGCGCAGTAAAAGAAAAGTAAGGTCAGAGGTAATAAAATGTGGTAATACGGTTTAAATGCAGTGGAATACAAAATTGCACCAACAACAAATACAACAGCAGTTAGTATGGTTGATTGAATAAAAAATCGTTTCATTATCTTGGAAAAAAGTTTTTAAAGTAGAATTAGAGAAACTTGCGAATAGCATAAAAAATTGATCCAATAACCGAAAGAACCATGAATACGATGAGGAAGATCGGAAATTTTGTTTCGACCCAGTTGTCGATCAGCCATCCAACCCACGTTCCGATGCCCATAATCGCAACCATCTCGAATGCAAGGTTTGAATAGCGTATAAAATCATCAAACTTTTTCTTTGGTTCTTTAAGGTTGGAGTCCATAGCTACTGTGATTCATCGCTCATCGCACAATTTCCATTAAAATAAGCTCCGGGTTCAATCGAAATTTTACTGGTAATAATATTGCCGGTAATTCGGGATGAAGATTTAAGAGAAAGTAATTCTGAAACCGTGATTTTGCCGTTGTAAGTTCCTGCAATTTCGCAGCTTTTGCAACTGATATCGCCGTCCACTTTCCCGGTTGGACCAATAACCAGCCGGCCTCTTGTTTCCAAATTTCCCAAAATTTCGCCATCAATACGCAGATCGCCATCTGAATCAAGATTTCCGGAGATTCGGGTCCCTTTGGCAATCAAATTGATGATTTGCAAGTTAAAATCATTGCTTTCTTTAGCCATTGTTCTTGTTTTTTCTGAATGGATTCCAAATATACAAAAGCAATGTCAGGATTGCGAACGGTTTGAAAATAAAAAAGCGCATCCGACCAACGGACACGCTTGTTGCTATTCGATAAATAAGATAATGACTAAATAAAGTGGTACAGGAATGTCATTACACCTTCAAATGCTGGCTTCCTGTTACCTTCAATCTCCATATAGATGTCTAGCTGAATTTTTGTGATTCCTCGCAGGTTGGCTACCGATTTTAAAACAACTCTGGTTCTGATTCGGCTGTTTACTTTTACAGGTTGGTTGAAACGGAAATTGTCGATACCATAATTTACCAACATCTTGATGTTTTCTACCTGGATTATCTGATCCCACATGTAAGGCAGCAGCGAAAGAGTTAAATAACCATGAGCAATTGTGCTGCCAAAAGCGCTTTCAGTCTTTGCTCTTTCTTCGTCAACATGTATCCACTGGTGATCAAGTGTTGCGTCGGCAAACTTATTGATTTGGTCTTGAGTGACAGTTAAATATTCTGAAATACCAAGTTCTTGTCCTACCAATTTTTCAAACTCCTCGTGACTTCGTACAATAAGTTTTTCCATAATTATACTCAATTAATATTGTTGTTGGATTTTAGTTATTTCGGATCGTAAGCCCATTTCAGGTAAATACTGCCCCAGGTAAATCCTGCACCAAATGCTGCCAGAATAATATTATCTCCTTTTCTGAGTTGACTTTCATAGTCATACAAACACAAGGGAATCGTAGCGGCCGTAGTATTTCCGTACTTTTGAATATTGACCATAACCCGCTCTTTATCAATTCCCATGCGCCGACCAACGGCATCAATAATCCTCATATTGGCCTGATGTGGAACAAACCAGGCAAGATCGTTTTCAGTCAGGTTGTGCCTTTCCATCATTTCAACAGCAACATCTGCCATGTTTGAAACCGCATACTTGAAAACCGTTTGACCTTCCTGATAAACAAAGTGTTCGTCGTTAAATAAGGTTTCGGTTGATGCCGGGCGAGCCGACCCTCCTGCTTTCATCTGAAGATACTGGCTTCCTGAACCATCAACGCGGTTGATGTGATCAATTACCCCTAAATCTTCGGTAGTTGGTTCCAATAAAACAGCTGCTGCGCCGTCTCCAAAAAGAGGGCATGTCGCTCTGTCTTTATAGTTAGTGATCGACGACATCATATCAGCGCCCAAAACGATCACCTTTTTGTATTGGCCGCTTTCAATGAATTTTGATCCAACCGTAAGTCCGTAAACAAATCCAGAACAGGCGGCATTTAGGTCAAAACTCCAGGCATTAACTAATCCAACTTTACTGCTTATGATGTTTGCAGCAGCAGGTAAAGGATTATCAGCGGTTATAGTCGAGCAAATAAGAAGTTCAATTTCTTCGGGTTTTGTCCCTGTTTTTTTGAGCAGTTGCGTTATAGCAGCCGCTCCCATATCAGATGTAGCTAATCCATCCTTTAAAATTCGGCGTTCTTTAATGCCTATTCGCTGCATAATCCATTCGTCGGAGGTCTCAACCAATGTGCTCAATTCCTCGTTCGTCAGCCTGTATTCAGGCAAAAATGCTCCAATTCCTTTTATTGCAGCACGTAATTTAGTCATATTAAAACTTTTTAGACAATAAAATCTAAATCAAGGGCGAGCCCATGATCGATAAATAAACAACAATTCCTGAAAATTTAATGCGGCGCAAGTTAGGATGAAAAAATCGAACGGCAAAAAAAAATTAGGCAAAAAAGTTTACCTAACTCCTTTTAAAACAAACAATTAAATTGTTCGAATATTACAAAGACGAAAATAAATAAGATCAGAAGAAGCATGTTCTTCTGATCTGTGTAATGTGTTTTAAACGGTAACGTCTTTTTCGATTGCTAATTTACCTCTGTAATATCCGCACTCCGGACAAACAGTGTGGTATTTAATTGTAGTTCCGCAATTTGAGCAAGCTGCCAGAGTTGCAGGAGTTGCTTTGTAATGCGTTCTTCTTTTGTCTCTGCGGGTTTTTGATACCCTGTGTTTTGGATGTGCCATTTTACCTTATCTTTATTCGTTATTTAATAATTTTCTCAAATCATTCCAGACGGGATTGTTCGCGTCTTCGTCTTTAATAATGTATTTGTCCAGCTTTTCAATCATCTCCGGATCACATGTAGAATTCCCGTTTTCGTCGTCGGGATGAATCCGTTTAATTGGAATAGCCAAACAAATAAACTCATATATCAATTGAGCAACGTTTAACTGATGCTCATTTGCGCCTACCCAAATTACGTCGTCGCCATCCTCGAATTCTTTATCGCCGAACTTTACAAAAACCTTGTCCGACCCTTCGATTGGCTGATCGTACATTTCCAGACATCTGTCACATTGCACCTTAACCTGTCCTTTTACATCAAAGTTCAGAATCATCAGCGCACTTTGCTTCTCGAGTGTGAGACAAACATTTACATCGCCTTCTTCAACGACTCCGCCTTCAAATTCAGAAAAAAACTTGTCGTCGATATCGTATTCGAAAACATGCTTCCCTTGCGAAAGTCCTCTGAATGCAATGTTATAGAATGATTGACTGCTCATTGCCTGAAAAAAGTTTTGCAAAAGTATAAAAAATATATAAACGCCGAAAATATATCTATTTTTTTAACAGCGAAACAACCAAAAAACAAACGAGCAGTGAATCTTATTCAATATCAGGTGTTTGATTGTTTTTGTGGCTGTTGATAAGTTATACCTTGTTCAATGCAATCCGAAAGGTTGTTCCTTTATTAATTTCCGAGTGTTTCAGGAATATTTTGCCTTTGTGATAATTTTCAACGATACGTTTAGCAAGCGACAATCCTAGGCCCCAGCCTCTTTTCTTTGTCGTGAACCCTGGCTGAAATACTGTTTTAAAATGTGCTTTCGATATTCCTTTGCCGGTGTCGGCAACGTCAATGAACACCTGGTCAGCTTTTTCTGAAATTGTTATTTGTATTGTACCGGCGTTGTTCATTGCGTCAATGGCGTTTTTGCAGAGGTTTTCGATAACCCAGCTAAACAAAGCAGAGTTGAGCGGAACCCGATATACTATTTCCTGATCGAAATCGAGCACAAACCTGACTTTAGCTGATGATCTTGTTTTTAGATACTCCACAGTTGAACGGATTGTATCGGCAACATCAGTTGGAACAAGCTCGGGAATGGAACCGATTTTTGAGAATCGTTCTGTGATTTTTTGCAGACGTTGTGTGTCTTTCTCAAATTCCTGAATAAGTTTTTCGTCAATATTCTGCATTTTCAATAACTCTACCCAGGCCATGAGCGAAGAAATAGGAGTACCCAGTTGGTGGGCCGTTTCTTTTGACATTCCAACCCAAACCTGGTTTTGTTCGGCTTTACGCGAAGAACTGAAAGCAAGATAAGCAACAAGTATAAACAGGAAAATTACGCCAAACTGTACGATGGGGTAGAACTTGAGATTTTGAAGCATAATAGAGTCCCTGTAATACAGGTACTGCTTTTCGTGTTCTGAAATGGTGATAATAATAGGTGCGTTCTGCTCCTTCATTTTTTCCAATTCGCGAGCCAGAACTTTATCTTTATTGCTTTCGTTCAGCGTGATATTTCGGTTCCCGTTTATATTATTGAGGCTGTCAGTAATAATTATCGGTATGCTCGTATTTTTCACAATAATATTGTTCAGGAATGTAATGTCCTGATTGGAGTTGAGGTCGGGGCTGGCGAGCCGCTGTGTTGCTTCTGCCCAAAGTTCAACGCTTTTCCGTTCCTCGGTAGCCATATTTTTAATGAGCCAGTTGGTATAGAAAAAAGCACCGGCTCCAATGATTGTGGCAAGTAACAGAAGAAGAATCTTCCAACGACGTTTTTTATTATAGAAATCCAAGATTAGTATATTAATAGGTATGACAGATAAACGAACCTGCTAAGTAAAAAGTATTCGCTCCAACTAATCTTCCTTCACAAAAGCTTTTACTGTTTGATAAATTCCCTGCTGATCCAATCCATATTCGCGATGCAACTCTTCGGTTGATCCCTGATCGATAAACTTATCGGGGATACCAAGCCGGTTTATTGAAGCTTGATAGTTGTGATCGGCCATAAATTCAACAACTGCACTGCCAAATCCACCCTGCAAAACACCATCTTCAACAGTAACCACGTATTTGAACTTACCAAATATATAATGTAGAGCTTTCTCGTCAATTGGTTTCACAAATCTCATGTCGAAATGTGAGGCTTCTATTCCATCTTTTTGAAGCATTTTAATTGCTCTGGCAGCCTGCACGCCCATTGTTCCAATTGTTAAAATTGCAACATCATTGCCTTCGCTTAGCTGACGGCTTTGACCAATTGGAATAAGTTCCATTGGTTTGTTCCAGTCAATTGTGCTACCACAGCCACGCGGATAGCGGATAGAGAATGGTCCGTGATTCTCGCTTTGTGCAGTAAACATCAGGTTCCGTAATTCAATTTCGTCCATTGGCGCCGAAACAATCATATTTGGAATTGACCGCATGTATGCCAGATCGAATACTCCGTGATGGGTCGCTCCATCGGCTCCAACAAGTCCGCCTCGGTCGAGGCAAAAAACAACCTGCAAATTCTGAATTGCTACATCGTGTATCACCTGATCGTAGGCGCGCTGCATGAACGTTGAATAAATGTTGCAGAAGGGCAGCAGTCCCTGAATTGCCAACCCTGCGGAGAAAGTCACTGCGTGTTGTTCCGCAATTCCAACGTCAAAAACGCGGTGTGGCATTTTTTCCATCATCATGTTGAGTGAACAACCCGTCGGCATGGCCGGTGTAATGGCAACAATTCTATCGTTCTTTTCAGCCAGTTCTATAATGGTTTTCCCAAATACATTCTGAAACTTTGGCGGCTTGTTAACCTGGCAGTCGCAATCGAGTATTTCGCCCGTTACTTTGTCGAATTTTCCGGGAGCATGGTATTCTGTTTGGTTAAGTTCAGCTTTTTTAAAGCCTTTCCCTTTTTTGGTAACAACATGTAAAAGTTTCGGCCCATGTATGTTTTTGAGGCTTTCCAGAACTTCAGCGAGGTAAACAACATTATGTCCGTCAACCGGCCCGAAATAACGGAACCCCATTCCTTCAAACAAGTTCGACTGCCTTAAAAGCATAGATTTAAAAGCATTCTCGGTTTTTTGAACCAACCTTCTTGCTTTCGGACCAAAGCCATTGAGCTTTCCAAGTCCATCCCAAATGTCTTTTTTAAGTTTATTGTATGTTTGAGACTTGGTAATATCGAGCAGATAATTGCTCATGCCACCAACGTTTGGGTCGATGGCCATATTGTTATCATTCAGAATAACCAATAAATCTGATTTATTTACGGCTGCGTTGTTCAGTCCTTCAAATGCCATTCCGCCTGTCATCGCACCGTCGCCAATAATCGCCACAATTTTACGATCGTTTTCATTTTTCAGGTTTGCAGCAACGGCCATTCCGAGCGCCGCCGAAATCGAGGTACTCGAATGCCCAACTCCAAAGGCGTCGTAAATGCTTTCGGTTGGTTTTGGAAATCCGCTAATACCATTGTATTTTCGGTTGGTATGAAAAACATCTTTTCGGCCAGTCAGAATTTTGTGCCCGTAAGCCTGGTGTCCAACGTCCCAAACCAGCAAATCGTATGGTGTTTTAAATACGTAATGCAATGCAACAGTCAGCTCAATAACCCCAAGGCTAGCTCCAAAATGCCCCGGATTGTGTGAAACTTCGTCTATAATAAAATCACGTAATTCCTGACAAACCTGAGGCAGCTCCCCAGCTTTTAATTTTCTTAAATCCGACGGATCATTAATCTGATCTAGTAATTTCTCCGTGTGCTCCTCCATCAACTTTCAAATTTGAATCCAAATATACAACACTTCGCAAATCCTGAAAAGTCATTTAATCAACGTTTCGCAAGCCAGCAAGTTTAAGGCGCGTCAAACTTTAAACGGGCGGCCTTAAGTCTGGAATGTTTCGTGAAACAATAAAATTTCATTTTCCGATTTTAATTAAAATAAGTTAACAACCACAAATGGTGTTCACTGTAGCGTTGATAAAAACTTTGCAAAGTTCTATATTTACCAGACTAAAAACATGAGCCATGAATAAATTATTATCTGCATTTGCATTTTTATTTCTTTTTTCGTGTGTATCGTCAAAGAAATTTAACCAGTTAAACGGCAATTACCAGGATTGCCAGAAAGCAGTTCAATCGCTGAAAGAGCAGAATCAGGCGTTGGAAGCTAAGAATACAGAGTTGCAAAGCAAAATCAATAAACAAATAAAAGATATTGAACAAATTAATGTCCAATTGAAGGAGTTATCGCAAAATCTGGATGATTCGAAATCAGCAAACGAACGATTGAAACAGTTTAATTCTGACCTCGAAAAGCAGTTGAGTAGCCTGAAAACGGGAAGTTCCGAAGAAATTGCCCGTTTGATGAGCAAATTGCAGGAAGCGCAGGCCGATGTGCAGAAGCGTGAAGAAACGCTGGCGCAGCGAACTCAACGACTTCAGGAACTTGAGGAAATTTTGAGACAAAAAGACGAAGCAGTGAAACAGCTCAAGCAGAAAGTAATGGACGCGTTGCTTGGCTTCAACAATAAAGGTTTGACTATTCAGGAGAAGAACGGCAAGGTTTATGTTTCGCTCGACGAACAGTTACTCTTTAAAACCGGGCAATGGGTGGTCGATCCGAAAGGACAGCAGGCCCTTGCAAATCTTGCCGATGTTTTGGCACAAAATCCGGATATAAATGTAATGGTTGAAGGGCATACCGACAACGTGCCTATGAAAGGCGCCGGCGAAGTGAAAGACAACTGGGATTTAAGCGTTGTGCGGGCAACTGCAGTGACTAAAATACTCCTGAAAAATAAAGACATTGACCCGAAACGAATTACTTCGGCAGGGCATGGCGAGTTTTTCCCGATTGACGATGCCAATACGCCTGAAGCCCGGCAGAAGAACCGCCGAACTGAAATTATTTTAACTCCGAAACTCGACGAACTGTTTAAAATATTGGAAAGTAATTAGTTGTGATTTAAGTGAAGTTCCTGGCTGGTAAGCAGTTCGTATTGGTGTTAAGAAAAAGTAATAAATGGCGGCGGGGTAAGCTACTAATTTTGAAACTGCTGTTGTTTCCCAATTAATTACTAATTTTAGCCGCTCAAAATTTGGAGAAAAGCTATGTGTTTTCTATTTGTAATTCTTTCTATCAGAAACTTTTTGACAACGATTGGACTGATTGTGGTTATTTACTATGCCCTGCGGTTTTTGGGGCGCTTGCTTTTCCCGATTGTTGTGAAAAAAGCAGTAAATAATATGCAGGAACGACAAACGCAATATCAGCGCCAATACCAACAGCAAAAGCCGGAAGGACAAGTTACGGTTGAAAATAACCAGCAACAACAGGCGAGGCGGACTAGCTCAGAAGGCGAATATGTTGACTTTGAGGAAATAGAATAAATCAAAAATAATCATCAATAATTAATAATTATTCAGATCATGGCTCAGGAAGATGTGTTTAAAAAGCTGATTGCTCATTGTAAAGAATATGGATTTGTGTTCCAGTCAAGCGAAATTTACGATGGGTTAAGCGCAGTTTACGACTATGGACAAAACGGTGTTGAACTCAAAAACAACATCAAAAAATATTGGTGGGACTCGATGGTCCTGCTGCACGAAAATGTAGTTGGACTCGATTCGGCTATTTTTATGCACCCAACAATTTGGAAAGCTTCCGGCCATGTTGATGCATTCAATGATCCGCTGATTGATAACCGCGACTCGAAAAAACGTTACCGTGCCGATGTTTTGATTGAAGAACAACTGGCAAAGTACGAAGACAAAATCAATAAAGAAGTTGAAAAAGCCCACAAGCGTTTTGGCGAATCGTTTGATGAAAAGCAGTTTCGCGAAACAAACGGCCGTGTGCTCGAATACCAGGCTAAATGGGATGCGCTTCAGGCTCGCTATGTAAAAGCGCTGAACGATGTAAATCTGGAAGAACTGAAACAAATCATTCTTGATGAGGAAATAGTTTGCCCAATCTCCGGAACCCGCAACTGGACCGACGTTCGCCAGTTCAACCTGATGTTCTCAACCGAAATGGGATCGACAGCCGATGGTTCGATGAAGATTTACCTTCGTCCGGAAACAGCTCAGGGAATTTTTGTTAATTACCTGAACGTGCAGAAAACCGGCCGTATGAAAATTCCATTTGGTATTGCGCAAATCGGGAAGGCCTTCCGTAACGAGATTGTTGCCCGCCAGTTCATTTTCCGTATGCGTGAGTTCGAACAAATGGAGATGCAGTTCTTTGTGCGTCCCGGCAGCGAATTAGATTGGTTTGAGAAATGGAGAGAAACCCGCATGAAATGGCACAAGGCGCTTGGTTTTGGCGATGAGAAATACCGCTTCCACGTGCACGATAAATTGGCTCACTACGCCAATGCCGCAGTTGACGTTGAATATCATTTCCCATTTGGGTTTAAGGAAGTAGAGGGAATTCACTCGCGTACCGATTTTGATCTTTCGCAGCACCAGCAATATTCAGGAAAGAAAATTACGTATTTTGATCCTGAATTGAACGAATCATATGTTCCTTATGTAATCGAAACTTCGATTGGTGTTGACCGCATGTTCCTGCAGATTATGTCGGCTTCGTATGCCGAAGAAGAAGTTGTGAGCGAAGATAGCAAGAAAGATATCCGCGTAGTACTTCGCATTCCGGCTCCATTGGCCCCGGTTAAACTGGCCGTGATGCCACTGGTTAAGAAAGATGGTCTTCCGGAAATTGCCCGCCAGATTATCGACGACCTTAAATTTGATTTCAACTGCCAGTACGACGAAAAAGACTCGATTGGCAAACGCTATCGCCGTCAGGATGCAATTGGCACGCCATTCTGCGTTACCGTTGACCATCAAACTGCACAGGATAATACGGTTACAATCCGCTATCGCGACACAATGACTCAAGACCGTGTTGCAATTAGCGAACTGAGAAGCATTATTTCAGGAGAAGTTAGTTTGAAAACACTATTCGGGAAATTGTAAGTTCTGAATTATAGATATTTGATAAATCCGACACTCAAAAAGTGCCGGATTTTTTATTTATAGAACAAAAATCTTTCAGGTATTTGCTTGATTTTATAAATATCGTCGTGAAAGTTCAGCTTTTTTCAATTTTCAAAATTTGTTGAATGTCTTCTGCTTATAAATTGTAAGGATAATTTTCGTCAGAAGTTCTATTTGGAATAAAAAACTGATTTCTAACCGAACATTAAGAGTTTACAATTTCTTAACAATCAGGAAAAGAGGCAAATAATTTTTCGTGATGCTACAAAACATGCCACTTTCAAATTGTAAGCAATTCCCTGTTTTATTATCGTAAAAAAAACTTTCGCTCAACTTTCTTTGCAATTTTCTACTGAAACAGCTTATTCGTCTTTTGAATTTTTTTCGGCCTTGGTTTGCATAATAAAAACCTGACTTTTGATATGTTTCCGACATTAAAAACGATATTAGATTTGCGCCGTCAATGAAGGAAAACAGAAACAATAACAATTTAAACTTAACGAAAATGAAAACGAGAAATTTGTTTGTTCAATTGGTGTTAGTAGTTTTTACGATGATTTCTATTAACGTATGGGCTGGCAACGAGGATGCTTTAAATTCGAATTACAAGATTTCCCCCGATCTGAATTTTACTCCTGTTTCCGGTTTCCAGAAAAGTTGGGAAATTGCTTATGGCGAAGCAAAAACTCCGGTTCATGTTTATTTGAAAGAGACGAAAAAAGGACAGGAATACATTGTTCGTACGAAGTATTTTGAGGTAAAATACGTTAATGGCTCAAATGGTTTTGGTGCAAAATTGGTAGGTTCATCAGAAGTCACAGTAAGTGAAGCGTTGAATTCAGCTGTTATTAATGTAAAAAATCTTGAAAGCCAGAAGCTTATTAGTCCTAATGTGGTAGCCGAAGATCATGTTTTGGAGATGATCGCCAGCTATCTTCCCGATTTAATCAATGAGCAATACAACAGCATCCTGAATTAATCAGAATAGATTCAAGGTTATTAAGCCGTCTCAAGCAATTGAGGCGGCTTTTTTGTTTGCAGCAGGCAACTCGCTTTTTTCAAATGCATTATCTTTACGGCACTGATCTGTAAAATGAAGAAAGTTTTAATCATCACTTATTATTGGCCGCCTTCGGGTGGAGCGGGAGTTCAGCGATGGCTGAAGTTTGCCAAATACTTGCCTGAATTTGGATGGGAACCGGTTATTTTAACAGTTAACCAGGAGTATGCCAGCTACCCGCAACGTGATGAAAGTCTTTTGAATGAAGTGGCTCCCGATTGCCTGGTTTATACAACCAGGAGCTTTGAATTGTACAATCTGTATAAAATCATCTCGCGAAAAAAAGAGGTTCCATATGGAGGTTTTGCCAACGAATCGAAAGAAAGTTTGTTTCAAAAAATATCGAAGTTTCTGAGAGGAAATTTCCTGTTACCCGACCCGCGAAAAGGCTGGAATAAATATGCCTTGAAAAAAGCCATTGAACTGATTAACGAATTCAATATTGATACCGTTGTAACCACCAGTCCGCCACACTCAACGCAGCTTGTTGGCCTTGAGTTGAAAAAACGTTTTCCCATTCGCTGGATAGCTGATTTGCGCGATCCGTGGACCGACATCTATTATTACAATCAGTTTAAGCATACTGCGCTTGCTCGCAGAATCGACCTGAATTATGAGCGAAGCGTTATCGAAAATGCAGATTTGCTAATTTCGGTAAGCGAAGATGTGAAGCGTATTTTTGCCGGTAAGAGCACGCAACTCATCGCTTCAAAAACAGTGGTGATTCCAAATGGTTTTGATGCCGAAGATTTTGGTGCGAAGGATGTTCCTGTTGAAACAAAGAAAGTATTTACCTACACTGGCACGATATCCGAGGCTTATGATGTTGATAGTGTTCTCTCGGCATTGCAAAAACTCGGAGGCGATTGGAAAGAAAAGCTTTTGATACGGTTTGTCGGAAAGGTTCCGGCGACAATAGCTTCCAGGTTTCAGGCTACAGGATTTGAAGTTGAATTGGTGGGCTATGTCGATCATTCCAAGTCAATCGAATACTTGTTCAGGTCGGATTTGTTGTTGCTGGTTATCCCGAAGGTTGCCAACAATCGCGGAATTCTCACCGGCAAGTTTTTCGAATACCTGGCATCGCAGAAACCTATCTTAGCCATTGGTCCAACTGATGGAGATTTGGCTCAGATAATCACAGAAACCGGATGCGGCGAAATATTTGATTATGCTGATGTTAAAGGAATGCACGACTTTGTGGCCCGGAAATTGGCAAATGAGAAGACAGCGACAAGTCATGTAAAAGCAAATCAATATTCGAGGAAAGAACTTACCCGAAAATTGGTGTCCTGTCTCGAATCAAAAGAGTTGATAGGATGAGCAAGACGATAATTATAAACAGAAAACTCACTGAACAGGAGAAGAACGAAATAGCAACTTTGGTGCAATTGGGGGCTGAAGTTTTTGCTTTTTCAGGTGCCGAGGTGTTAGACTTTGCACAACCGATTGGCGCTTCAGCCGACGAAAAACGCGAAATCAATTACCAAATGATGGACGAGGTGCTCCGGTTTGGCGATATTTCGGTTGACGGGCAAAGCATTGCGGAACTATTCAGCACAGATACGGCAAGCGTTTGGCACTACCACAAGTTCAGGGTTTACTTTGCCGTGCGAAACCTGATGTATTTTCTCCATCCCCTTTTAAACAAATTTCAGTCGTTCGAGAATCATATTTGGTTTGTTTCAGGAGATGTCAGGCCATTGCGAAAACTCTATCCTGAAGTTGCATTCCGGCTTCCAAAGGCGATAAAGAAAGACTCAACGAATTACCGGATACTTCTGAGCTATCTTATTTTGGTGCAATACCGGGTGTTTTCCTATCTGTTTTCATTTAGAAAGAAGCCCCAATATTTGTTGTACATGACTGAGAAGTACTCGAACGTTCTGGACAAAAAATCGCTGAAAATAAAGCAAGGCCACCATATTCTGGAATATCTGATCAACGAATTGGATACGCGGTTTGCGTTGCTCACAGAGGTTCTGATGCCTAAACCAAAAGGAAAATCAGACTATTCGTATTCGAAAAAACAATTTGGGAAAAAATCAGGGTCGTGCCGGAAAATCTTCGTTGAAGGATTTATGGTTTCCGGATTTTTACACAAGAAAGTTCGTCAGTCAACCCGCGAGGCGCAACAGAAGCTGCGGACGGGCTACGTAAGAGTTGCCGAATCAAATTTGTCGCTAAATCAGAAACTGATTCTCGGAATTTTCAGTTCGCTCGACTCATCGTCGCGGTTCTTTTTGTTCCGGTATTTTGCGGCCCGAAGATTTTTTGCAAAGTCGGGATTAAAAGCGGTAATCGCTGCTGACGAGAACAGTCCGCTGACCAAATCAGTACTCGATGCAGCCAAATTCTGCGGAATAAAAATCATTGGGTTGCAGCACGGAACCATGCACGATTTGCATCCGGCCTATTTGTACACAACCAACGATGGCAAAAATCGTGTGATGCCCGATCTGACTCTCACCTGGGGAAAATATTGGGAAGATTTTTTGCTTGAAAAAGGCAATTATCCCGAAGGATCGGTGGTTTCGGTTGGCCAGATAAGGACAGACATTATTCCGGTTTTAGCCAAAGCCGAGAGCATGAAAGAAGTTAATCCTGCCGAACGGATTGTTTTTGCGTCGCAGCCCCAGCGCGATCCGGAGCTGAGGTTTCAGGCGGCATTCGACGTTTTTTATGCAGCTCGAAGTTTGCCCAACACGCAACTGATAGTAAAATTGCATCCGCGCGAATTTGGAGACACGGCCTATTACGCTGACATTGCCGCAAAAGCTGGTTGTAAAAATTATACGATTGATAAAACTTCGGATTTGTATCAGTTAATAGCTTCGTGCGATGTGCTGATTACCTGTTTTTCGACCGTGGGAACCGAAACTGTTTATTTTCACAAACCGTTGGTCATTCTCGATCACCTAAGTCAGGACATTATGGGCTATGCAGCTGAAGGCGTTGCTTTTCAGGCAACTAACGCCGAAAGTCTGACCAAAATCCTTTCAGGAATTTTTAAAGGAACATTGCGGGTTGATCGCACCAAATATGAAACATTTATTCAGAAATACGCCTATCGAATTGATGGAAAGGTAGCAGAAAGATGTATAAAAGCGATTGTGGATTAACTTGACTTTGCCGTTGTCCGGTATAGTAAAACGACGAACTAAACCATTGCATAATGAAAT
>DAOPZV010000009.1:0-12158 GCA_035353575.1 Prolixibacteraceae bacterium
TTTTTCAAAATCCCGACGAAACCCGGTCAAAAATCAGGCGTTGTGCAACGGCTACTGAAGTTATGGGCTGGGTTTTAAAATTGTCCTAATATTGGGTTTAATCGTACTTAATACTCATGCCAAGGTAATTCTATTGTATTAAGCAAATAACACCCTTTTTTAGAGTTATTGCATCTTTGTCTTTTATATTCTCAGAGCGCACTCTAGGGCCTAGAGTTATTCTGGCAAACACAACCTTTGCAGAAGATAATAATTCAATATCTTCAATTTTTATATTATAACCAGATGTATAACGAACTACATTAACTCCACCGACGTTAATTCGCAATGGTTCGAGTACTTGCATTGCGTTAAGTGTTATTATTTTATTGTTCTCTAATTTTAATATTAACGGATTACCGATTGCCATTTTATCTTCAAAAAATCCTTCGATGTCACATTGACTTGATAAAATATAATTGTCACCACTTCGGACTATATTCACAATCCATTCTGAATTTCCCGTTATGACACCCGTTCGGATATTTCTATGATAGAAATAGGCTCCAATACTTTTGTAAGATATGCCTGTAATTGGATCTGTACCCTCTCGGTTAAATTTACATTTACTTTGTGCTTGAACAGATGTCCCAATAACGAACAATAACGATGATAGGAAAATAACTGCAACTACTTTTTTCATTTTAAAAGAGGTTAAATTTTCTTACTCATTAGGCTTTTCAGCTCCGCCCCGTTTTTTCAGTGGTTTCTGGCTCCACTTTTTATTTTGCTTTCTAGTTTGTAAAAATTACTTTAAAAAAGTGTCAACACGAATGATACTAATTTATGGTATCTCCCAGCACCCTCCCTTTAACCTTGCCCATAACTATTAAATAGCGGAAAGTTTATAGTACTTTTAAAACTTTTGCCGCCCTTTTTACCCCCGAACAGGGTTTGGAACCCTGTCGGGGGTGGAGTAACTGCGCCACAAATTTTTGCTTTTCTACTTTTACCATTTTTGGGGCTTCAACAAATTTGTTTTTCACTTTTAAATGGTTTCTGAGCAAAAATAAATTTGTAGTTGTCTTTTAGCCCGTTTTTCTGGTCTCGCAAAATTTGTTTTTGTCTTTTGGGCGGTTTTCTATGCTTCAAGAAATTTAAATTCTTCTTTTATCCGTCTAAAAGTGGTTTACAAATTTGTTGGCATCGTTTGGCCAGTTTTTTTGCTTTCGCAAAAGTTATTGAGGCATCGAATCGGTTTTTTCTTCTTTTTCTCCTTTAGCTGGAATATTTATCGCCGGGAATAGTCTATTTGCAAATGCTTTTCCGAATTTGGAGCTTGCCGTGTAAATGTTTTGCTCGTATTGCCGGGTTAAATTCATTTTGGCAATGGCTTCAAGTCCTTCGGCCATTTTTTCGGAAGTAATGGCGGCTTTTAATTCGCTGAATGCTGCATTAATTTGCGTTAACGCGCCCTGAAGAGCTGCGATGTGTGCGCCAAGCGGATGTGCTTCACCCAAACTTTGAAGGCCAAGAATCAGTTTTTCAACCAGGGTTGGTTCTGTTTCAATTGGCGCATAAATAACGGGCGAAACGCCATCGGGAAATAAAAGCGCGGTTACCGGTATGCCGGGGTTATCGCGGTCGTATTTTTTGCAGGCTTCGTAAAGGTCGCGCACCTTGTCGTCGAGCGAAACATCGGCAAACGCCAGTAAATCGCGCTTACATTCGGTTTCGTCAGTTGCATTTTTCGTGTTGGCTGCTTTTGCTGCCAGTTCGTTGTAAAAAGGTTCGATTGCAGTAACCAGCGCTTCGGCCCCTTTAAATTGCCTTGCCAGGCGGATGTGGCGTTTTACAATATTCAGGTGTACGGTGGTCGAGTGCCGTTCGTAAAGTAATTGTGCCATATTGTTTCTGTTTTTAAAAGTTAAGAATTGAGCTTTTACTAATATACAGAATGTTAAGCACAAAAAACAAGGCAAATGCAAAAACTATCCGGAGCAATTAATCGTTTGAATATGAATATAATGCTGCAACCGTTGTATCTATTGGATTTCAGAAATTATTTTGATCAATAATTTAGACGGAATAAAAATAAGGACGGGATGGTACCAAAATTCTGTCCGTTGGCTAAAGCCAGACGGTAAAGGAAAATTATTCAAAGAGCATATATCATTTGCCGTTCCGCTTTAGCGAACGGACAAAATCCCAATCAATCAAAAAAAAGCCGGTCAGGAAACTACTCCCAACCGGCTTTCTTCTTTTGACTTCAGTCTTCGGTCTCCCGACTTTCTATTCCTGATCCATAATTTCGGTTTGCATACGTACCGAATCTTCGTGAATATGGTGGAACAGCTGCTGCACGAGGTGCGGATTCAAATTCAGGTTCTCGCCTAATTTCATACGTTTCTCCATCAGGTCAGAAAAACGACCTACCTGGAATGCGGTTACGTTGTTTTCTTTCTTGTAAAGACCAATCTGGCGGGCAATCTCCATACGTGCCGAAAGGGTTTCGAGCAATTCGCGGTCGAGTGCATCAATGCGGTTACGCAACAATTCCAACTGGTTTTCGAATTGTTTGTTGCCCGACGATACATTACGAATTACCAAACGATCGAGCAATTTCGCCAGGTCAGCCGGAGTCAACTGCTGTTCTTTGTCGCTTAAAGCGCACGATGGGTCGCGGTGCGATTCTATCATCAATCCATCGAGGCCCATATCGAAAGCTTTTTGGCTGATTTCATACAAATATTCGCGTTTGCCTGAGATGTGGCTCGGATCGCAAATAATGGGCAAATTCGGCATTAAACGGCGCAATTCGATCACGGTTTTCCAGTTGGGATAATTGCGGTACTGCGATTCGCGGAAAGGAGTAAATCCGCGGTGAATAGCCACCAGGTTTTTGATTCCGGCGCGGCTGAGGCGTTCAAACGCTCCCACCCAAAGCTGAACATCGGGGTTCACCGGGTTTTTTACCATCACCACCGCATCGGTTCCCTGAACCACATCGGCAATTTCCTGCACAACGAAAGGACTGGCTGTTGAGCGTGCGCCAATCCAAAGCACATCCAGTCCGGCTTTCAATGCTTCCTCGGCATGTTGCGCGTTGGCAATTTCGGTACCAACCGGCATCCCGGTTTCTTCGCGAACCATTTGTAACCATTTTAAACCAATGCTTCCAATACCTTCGAAGCTGCCGGGACGCGTGCGTGGTTTCCATACACCACCACGATATACAAATACTCGGTGATCTTTAACAAGTTGTTTGGCTGTGTCCATTGCCTGCTCCTCGGTTTCGAGGCTGCACGGACCTGCAATAATAAGCGGGTTGTTAATCTGTGGCAACCAATGCTTAATAGGGTTAATTTCTAATTCTAACGCCATGATTATTTGGTATAAAGTTTAACTATTGTCTTTTCATTTTTAACGAGCGAGTCCCCCTCTCCTGAAAGAATTCCGCGAATGCGGTTGGCATTTCTCATTAACTCCATCATCTCTTCAGGGTCATTTTCAATACTTTTCTTGAATGCTTTCAGATGTTTAATGTAAACTTCCAGCGATTCAACAACATACTGCTTGTTTTGTTGAAAAATAGGTCCCCACATTTCAGGAGAACTCTTGGCCAGACGAACCGTGGAAGTGAAACCCCCGCTCGCCAAATCGAAAATAATTTCCCGTTCTTCCTTGTCGAGAACTGCGTTGGCCAAAGCAAAAGCCGCAACGTGAGGCAAGTGAGAGATAAAAGCAGTACTGTGGTCCTGCTCGTCGGCGGTCATGTATGCGAGCTTCATTCCCATTACCTGAAACACTTTCTCGGCAAAAGCCAGATAAAGCGGGCCACTTTTCTCCTGATCGCAAATAATATTGATTTTGCCCTCGAATAATCCCTGAAGTGCAGCGCCCGGACCAGAGTTTTCGGTACCCGACATGGGGTGAACCGCTACGTAATTTCTGCGTCTGGGGTGGTTATCAACGGCCAATGCGATTGCTTTCTTGGTTGAACCGACATCAATCACGGTCGTTTGATCCGAAATCAAATCCAACACCTGCGTCAAAGTGCCAACGATTTTATCCACAGGAATAGAGATTATGACAAAATCGGCTCCTTTAACCGAATTTTCAAGGTCGCCAATCCGATCAACAATTCCGAGACGAAGAGCTTCTTCTGCATTTTCAGCAACGGCATCAACGCCAGTAATCTCTTGTGCGAAACCTGCTTTTCGAAGATCGATAGCCATTGAACCACCAATAAGCCCCAAACCAATCACTGTAAGTTTCATATTTTTCTCAATTTTCATTTTCAAAAAAGCAGGCTTTTCGCTAAATGCAAAAGGTTGGTGAGCCTGTCGAACCAAAATAAAAAAGGGCCCCGATTAGTTCGGGACCCTTCTGTAGAATATCTTTTGTAACAACAATAGATTACCTGCCGATCCCGATTTGGAAACAGAAGTAATAAAACCAATAATAAAAACTGTTGTTAGCTGTAAGTTTCATTTTGCTTTTAATATGTTGGCAAATATAGAATTTTTCTTTCAGATTAAACGATTCGATAAATAAAAGAGAAAAAACTCCTGAATTTAAACGTATATAACCCTGAAATTCAAAAAACTAACAAATTTTTCTTAACAAATAATTAAAATTCAGCCAGGCCAAAGTACCTACTGTACAACAACTTTTCGTGTAATTGTCCGCCCATCTTCGGTTTCGCCAGCAAATAAATAAAGCCCCGGAGCAAAATGAGTTACATCAATTTTTGTTTCAAATGTGTTGGATTCAACTGCAAACAAGCGGTTATAAACCATTTCTCCCGAAGTTTTGTAAGCTTTAAGCTGAACTGTTTTCAGGCTCTTTTGTGAATTTAGCGAAACCGTGATGTTGTCGTTGGCCGGATTTGGATAGAAAAGCACTTCACCCGAAGACAGCATTTGCGGAGAAACGCCGGTTTCAACATCCTGAATTGCCAGATTATCGATAATCCAGCCCCACCCATGCGAATAAGGATCGGAAAACAACCGGAACCGAATTAAAATGGTATCTCCGGTTTTGAAGTTTCCATTATCCAGCATATTGATTGTTCGCTTCACATACAAATCTTTCGTAGCAACTGCAGTGCTGTTGTTTCCCGATGGTGAGCTATTCCATTTATCGAGCCACGATTGGTAAGCGCTAGAGTCCCAGCCTTTGTCCAGCGGTTTCCAGCTTACTCCATTGTCGTTCGAACCTTCTACAATCACATAATCAAAGAAATTTTCACCACCAAATATGGAGCCGTCTTCACCCGGCTCAACCAAAGCAATTTCATCAAAAGTCATCTTTCCCGTTGCATTTAAAACAATCGGGTAACGAAGTATTGAGGTGAAATTGAAGGATGTATTGTCGGCATCCGGGCTCAAATACGGGTGTGCGCTGTTTAGTGCGGCATTGTCGAAACCGGTTGGTGTTGCAATCGTGAAGTCCGACCCTATAAAATCCTGATTCGACGAATTAAAATCTGTTACATAGCGATCAACCGGACCTTTTACACCTTCAACATTCACTGTATTGTAGCCATTTCCAGGCGACCGCCCAACATTACTTTGAGACGATAAATCAGTTGCAACAATGCGGTAACTAATCACATCTCCTCCCTGAATTGTTCCGGCAGGAAAACTCAAAATTCCCGAATAATGATCTGTCGAATCGGTTGCGAGCACCATTTGCTTTATTGCTCCTCCGTTCACAAAATATTCACCCTGAACGGATTTAACTCCAATGTTATCGGTAACGGTTGCTTCAAGCTTCAGCGAAGGATTAGAAGAAAGAATGTAATTAATCGGTTCGTGCACGATAACCGGAGCCGTTTTATCAATTCCGGTTGTAAAACTGAAATATCTGGCTGGAGAACTGGAAGGAAAAACAAATGTTCTTTTTTTAATGTCTTTTGCAGAAAAATAGTACTTAAAGGTTGTATTTTGAACTGGAGTTAACAGGGCAGTAAACTGCCCTGTGGTTGAAGAATATTTCAACGCGACCGAGTCAGTTTTTTGAAAGTTGTTTAATGAATAAACCAAAAATACTTTCGTTGAATCAAGGTCAAAATCACTTGCAATTTCTGCGTTAAAGCTTACAGGAGAAGTTACAAATTCGATGTCTTTCAGTTGATTATGCTTTATCGAAACTGTTTTCCATCCAATATCATTCAGAATCGCCATTGTCTTGGGTCCCGGATCAAAATTTGCTTCGCCCATACTCTGTGCGTGAGTCATAAGCGCATCGGGCGATCCGGCCGGATAAGTTGCATCGTTTAGGTGGTAAATACTTGAACCGCCATCCCATGTTGTTGGTGCATAAAGCCGTGGTAAATCCGACTCATTGAGCGGCGAATTAAATTCAAGCCAGCCTGAAGTAAAATTCTGATATAACAATGCTGACGGATTTGGGAAAATCGTTGTATTAATTAATTTCTGACCAGCCTTATTCTGAACAAACAAATCAAAAGCGGCTGGAAACCTATCGTTTCTGCCGTACGCTCCTCTGCTTCGAATGTCGGCATAAAAAAAGCCATGGAACCCTATTCCATGCGCAAACTCGTGTAAAACGGTAGAAACGAAATCGTATTTGTTGGTTGGTGTATTTCCATCTGTTCCAAAATACCAGTTTTTAAAATCTTTGTTAAACGAAGCTTCCAGTTCATATTCAGACGAGTTAATGTTTTTTCCGAGCATTTTTTCGACAAGAGCTACCGGATAGTAACAGTTCCATACTTGAGTTGACTCAAAATCAGTGTAATAATTAGTCGGTGCGCAGCTACCCAAAACATCGGAAGCAAGACTTTCCCAGGTAGCCTTTACGCGGATAGGGATTGGCGAATAAATCAGGCCAGCCCATAAATCAACTGCGTACTGAAATGCCGCTTTGGCATCTTCAGGAAAACCAATATAGACAACAGTTATATTGGCTTTTTGGATTGATGCTGATTTCAATTGCGCTGGTTTCACAAACACCTTATGCACATCATGAGACGCATAACAAACAAACGGTTTGGGTTTAACCGCCATTTTTTTCCAACGCTCCTGACCAGTCGAATAAACTGAAATTGCTATTAAAAAGACAACAAGTCGAATCTTCACCAATTCAATCGAATTTAAATACCAAACTCACACGTTTTCCCCTTTTTCTTAAACGGCAAATGGCCTGTATTTTCTGATAATATTCACTCAAATGTAAAGGAATTATTCACATTTTTTCGGCTATATTTGCGCTTCTACTTCGAAATCTAAGGTTTAGCCATGAAACGAACATGATGCAAGTTTACCGCCGACTGTTTTCGCAAAACAAAAAAGCTACGGTTTAAAAATGCTCAATGAACATGTTAGTTACATCATGCTTAAATATATAAAACTATTTACTGATGAAATGTTCAATTTCGGTCCTCGTGTTTCTTTTGGCTTTTCTGACAGCATCGGCAGAAAAACCGGTAAAGAAATTTGACGAACTTTATCGTCCTCAATTTCATTTCACACCTGAGAAAAACTGGCATAACGACCCCAACGGCTTAGTTTTCTATAAGGGCGAATACCACATGTTCTACCAATATAATCCCTACGGAAACAAATGGGGCTACATGCACTGGGGACATGCTATTTCCACCGATTTGGTTCACTGGGAACACCTTCCGGTTGCTCTTTATCCCGATAATAATTCAAAAGATTCAATAGAGTGCACAGCGTTTTCAGGCAGCGGAATAATCGACCAAAACAATATAGCTGGCTTACAATCAGGAGAAGAAAAGACAATGCTTCTGTTTTACACCAGCCAACATTGCGGTCAACGGCTTGCCTACAGTAACGACAAGGGCCGAACATGGAAAAAGTATGATAAAAATCCGATTATTCCGTTCGATCCAACTGACGATGCCCGCGATCCGAAAGTTTTTTGGCATGAGCCTAGTAAACAGTTTGTTATGGTACTCTATCGGAAGCCTGAAGATAAAGAATCTTCAAAAGGAGTGTCGATATATACCTCTAAAAACCTGACTGAATGGACATTTAAAAATCACACCCCAGGATTTTTTGAATGTCCTGATTTAGTTGAGCTGTCGGTAAACCGAAGATCCGACGATAAAAAGTGGGTACTTTTCGATGGAGACGGAAGCTATGTTATCGGCGCTTTCGATGGCGAAAAATTCACTCCTGAAACAAAAAAAATGAAAAGCGACTTTGGAGCAAACTATTATGCAACACAAACCTGGAGCAACATTCCTGACACCGACGGCAGATGCATCCAAATTGCCTGGATGCGCGGAGGTGAGTTCCCGGGAATGCCATTTAAAGGCCAGATGACCTTTCCGTGCGAGTTATCGCTCAAAAAATATAGCGAAGGCATCCGCCTGGTGCGAAAACCAGTCAAAGAAATTGAGCAGCTGCACTTAAAAGGCGAAGTGTGGGAAAACAAGAATTTAATTCCGGGGATTAATAAAAATATTGTAAAAGGAGTTAAAGGCGATTGTCTCCACATCATTGGAAGTTTTGAAGTGAAAACCGCTGACAGTTTTGGGTTTGTTGTCAGGCTCGACAAAAAGAACAACGGAACCGAAATAAATTACGACACCAAAAGTAAAACGCTTTCGTGTTTGGGAAAATCGGCTGTTATCGAACCTGTTGACGGTGTAATCAAACTTGAAATACTGCTTGACAGAAGTTCGTTGGAAATATTTGCGAACGACGGAAAAACTGTTTTAAGCTCATGCTTCACCCCCAATGAAGACGGAGAAGGAATATATCTCTTCAACACCGGAGGTGAGTTGCTGGTGCAAAAACTCGAAATATATCCTCTAAAATCAATTTGGAGCGCCAAATAATGGAACAAGAAATTCAATATCGAGCCGCAATTAGTAACTAATGTGCGGCTTTTTCTTTTTCACGTGGAACGATGACATTCATTCTGAAATATTAGAGTTCAACCAACTAATTTTATAACCACATTTAATCATTACAAAATGAAGGCAATTGTTAAAATTAAACCCGAAAAAGGCATTTGGATGGCCGACGTCCCCATGCCATCAGTAGGACCCAACGATGTTCTTATTAAAATCAAAAAATCAGCTATTTGTGGCACTGATCTTCACATTTACAAATGGGACGAATGGGCGCAAAATACCATCAAAACGCCACTTGTAATTGGACACGAGTACATGGGAACTGTCGTTGACAAAGGATCGGAAGTGAGCAGAGTTCACATAGGCGAACGCGTTACAGTAGAGGGACACATCGCATGTGGCTTTTGCAGAAATTGTAGAAGAGGCAGGCAACACATTTGCGACCACACAGTTGGCATTGGAGTTAATCGTGATGGTGGTTTCGCCGAATATGTCTCTGTTCCTGCATCTAATGTCCTGAAGATAGACGAAAGAATTTCTGACGATCTAATGTCAATAATGGACCCTCTTGGCAATGCCACGCATACCGCACTGTCTTTTCCCTTGCTAGGTGAAGATGTTTTGATTACCGGAATTGGCGGTCCAATTGGATCAATGGCAGCTGCTGTTTGCAAATATGCCGGAGCTCGCTATATCGTCGGAACAGATTTGAGCGAATACAGGCGAAATCTGGCATTAAAAATGGGCGCTACAATAGTTATCGACCCAAGAAAAGAAAATGTCAAAGATGCGATGAAATCGCTGGGTATGGTCGGTGGTTTTGATATTGGCCTCGAATGTAGCGGTTCTGCGATCGCATTTAACGAAATGGTCGAAAACATGTATAACGGAGGAAAGGTATCTTTACTCGGGCTTTTGCCTTCTTCAACCCAAATAAATTGGAGTAAACTGATTTTCAAGGGATTAACACTAAAAGGAATCTACGGAAGAGAAATGTACGAAACCTGGTATCAAATGGAAATGATGCTGTCTCACGGACTGAACGTTGAGCCTGTAATCACCCACAGATTTCCGGCAGACGACTATCAGGAAGCATTTAAAATTATGGAAGAAGGGAACTGTGGAAAAATAATTCTCAATTGGGAATAAAACAAACATAATAAAAAGGCAGCAAATTTGCTGCCTTTTTATTATCACGCTTAGGTTAATTGCAGATTAACTTCAAAAAATTAACTACCCTTGAAATAGCCGGCTTCCCTTAAAAGCAAAATAGTTTTCACGTGGAACAAGATATACAAAAATTAAAATATTCTATTACAGCTTCTTATATATCCAGCCTGACCCAAACAGGACAGTGGTCGGAATGAACTACCTTAGGAAGAATACCAGCATCAACTATTGAAGATTTCAGGTTCTCTGTTACGATATTATAATCAATTCGCCAACCTTTATTATTATTTCTGGCGCCAGCCCGATAACTCCACCACGAAAATTGATTCATTTCGCTATTAATTTCCCTGAAGCTATCGACATAACCGAGCGCTATAAAATCCGAAAACCAACCTCTCTCCTCGGGAAGAAAACCAGAAGTCTGTTGTTGCTTTTCCGGGTTATGAATATCGATCCACAACCGGCAAATATTGAAATCGCCGGAAATTACCAATTTATTTCTCGTCCTTCTCAAGTTCTGAAGGTATTCCTGAAAATCAATTAGGAAATCCATTTTAAACGACTGTCGGATCTCACCCGTAGTACCAGACGGAAAATACACACTAATATAAGAAACATCGCCAAAATCGACCCTTATAACACGTCCTTCTGAATCATACTTATCTTTTCCAATGCCATATTCCACGTGATCAGGCTTCTCCTTCGTCAAAACCGCTACTCCACTATATCCTTTTTTCTCCGCAGAAAAGAAATTAAAAAAATATCCACTCCTTTCAAATTCCTCTTCAGCCATTTGCCCCGCCTGAGCCTTTATCTCCTGCAAACAAACAATGTCTGCATCAAAATCCACGAGAAAGTCCAACAACCCTTTTGTCAAAGCAGAACGAATGCCATTAACGTTGTAACTTAGAATGCTTTTCACAATTTTTACTACTTTTGGTTTATAATTCTGCTAAAATAATACATAAATAAAAGAAAATCCGACATTGAAAACAGGCATTGTAATAAAATCAACGGGCAGTTGGTACTTAGTAAAAGACGAAAACGGCAACCTAATTGAATGCAAAATAAAAGGGAATTTAAGAATAACAGGTATCAGAAGTACCAATCCAATTGCGGTTGGCGACAACGTAGCTTTCACGGAAAGCAAGCCCGAAAATGACACAAATCAATCTGTCGGGTTAATCCACAAGATAGAAAACAGAAAGAATTACATTATCAGAAAGGCCCCAAACCTATCTAAAGAATCACACATAATTGCTGCAAATATAGACCAGGCATTTCTCATTGTTACGATACAGTATCCCGTTACGACTACAACATTTATAGACCGTTTCCTGGTTTCTGCTGAAGCCTACCGCATTCCCTGTCACCTTATCTTCAACAAAATTGACATTTATAACGAAAAACAAACGGCCCAAATGAAAGCTCTAATTGAAACATATGAGAAAGCGGGATACATGTGTTTGATGATTTCTGCACGAAACCAAACTGGCCTTGAGAATCTGAAAACGTTAATGAAGAATAAACTGAACGTATTTTCCGGACATTCTGGAGTAGGAAAATCTACCATTATCAACTCAATACAACCCACAATAAATATAAAAACAGGCAAAATATCAGACGCTCATTTTTCAGGAAAACACACAACTACCTATTCTGAAATGTACGAACTTGACTTTGGTGGCTATATTATTGACACCCCGGGAATAAAAGGATTTGGTGTTCTGGAGATGGCTAAAGAAGAAATTTCTCACTACTTTCCTGAAATTTTCAAGTACCTTTCCGAGTGTCAATACTATAATTGCACACATACACACGAACCGAACTGCGCGGTTAAGAATGCAGTGAATGCCGGAGAAATTGCTCAAAGCAGGTATTCCTCTTACCTAAGCATGCTCGAAGAAGAGGGGAAATACAGAAGTTGATTTACCTCAAAAGCTAAAATTCGCCACCTAGAAGTGAGCCTGATTCAATAGGTTAGTTTATAAAAATCAAAAATTAATCTCGCTTTTGAATCTCCTATTTCAGAAACGACATCGGCAAAAGCTTGCTTCTTTAAATTTTCAACGCTCTTGAACCGCTTCAAAACAGTAATCCGGGTCTTCTCTCCTATTCCCTTTATTCCTTCAAGTTCCGATTTTAAAAACTC
>DAOPZV010000009.1:12258-39901 GCA_035353575.1 Prolixibacteraceae bacterium
ATCAACTGAGGCAACGACTGCTCTTCATCCAACAATCGCTTATACCTTCTATAAACCACTTCCTCCATGGAAGCGAAATCATTCGGACCTTCTACCGATTTTACATTGAAATGACGATAATCCTTTTTTGATGGCCGGGCATCCCTGAAAACAACACACGATGACACTGGATTTGTTCCCTGAAGATTACTGTTATCAAAACACTCAATGTGTTTCGGCAAAACCTTCAATTGCAAATCTCGTTTCATGGTATCTAATATACGAATCGAATTTTGTTCAACTTTTGACACCGTTTGGTGCTTCAACTTTTCTAAACGAAAATATTTTGCATTTCTTTCGGAAAGATCGAGTAACTTCCTTTTATCTCCTTGTTTTGGAATTACAATTTTAACTCCGTCTATTTCAATGCCGATTTTTACAGGAACCAAAATTTCCTTTGCATTACTGAAAATTTTCTGTCGAATGTCGATAATGGCAAATTCAAGAATTTCTTCGGAAGACTCATCCAACACCTTTTTAATTTCGGTAGTATAAGTTTGCATTATTGCTCCACGAATTATCTTTAAATAATTCACATAAGCGAAATGCTCATCCTGATCAATCGTAAACACATCAACGTCATTAATTGTACTATTTACTACCGTTGACTTGGATTGAAACTTCTCCAATAGATCAAACTTTTCTTTAACAACAGCGGCCTCCTCGAATTGCATTTCAGAAGCAAGCTGGTTCATCAAATCCTTAAAGTATTTTATCACACCCGAAATATTCCCTTTTAGAATTTCTCGAATTTGATTTATGCCTTCCATATAATTCTCATTCCTTTGATTTCCGATACACGGAGCGAGACAATTTCCGATATGATATTCCAAACACACCTTATATTTTCCTTGGCGTATTTGCGTGTCGGATAAATTTAGTTTACAATTACGCAATTTATAAAGCTTGCGAAAAAACTCCAAAAGTGCCCGAACGGCCAATACTGAAGTGTAGGGACCATAGTAATTTGATCCATCCTTAACAACATTACGAGTTTGAAATACTCTCGGGAAGGGTTCGTTTTTTACAACAATCCATGGATAAGTTTTATCGTCTTTTAGCCGTATATTATAACGTGGTTGATATTTCTTGATTAAATTATTTTCTAGCAGTAAAGCATCTTGCTCCGTTTCAACCACCATGTGTCGAATATCCGCGATATTACGAACCAGTAACTCTGTCTTTCTGTTTTGTTGATTTTTATTAAAATAAGAACTGACACGCTTCTTTAGATTTTTTGCCTTCCCGACATAAATTATTTTTCCTGTTTGATCAAAATATTGATATATTCCTGGTTTATCCGGAAGAACTGAAACCAATGATTTGATATATTCCTCATTTCTAACGCGCATCAATTGCAAAAATTAATATTGAATCACAGAATGTGTTTCATACAGAGCCAGCTCTGTCTTTTTATCTGTCTGAATAAACGTTAAATCGCAAATAAAAGAAAAATAGATTTTACGCACCTTCAACTGTTTTACCAAATTTAAGGCAGCCAAAGCAGTTCCTCCAGTCGCAAGCAAATCATCGTGAATCAAAACGACATCATCTTCCGAAAGCGCATCAACATGCATTTCAATTGAGTCAACACCATATTCCAACTCATACGATTCGTTTATAACCTCCGCTGGCAATTTCCCTTTTTTTCGAATCGGCACAAAACCAGCATTCAAACAATATGCTACGGCACCGCCCACAATAAATCCGCGCGATTCCAAACTAACAATCTTGGTAATTCCTTTTCCTTGGCAAAATTCCGAAATTTGATCAACCACATCTTTAAAAGCTACCGGTTCTTTCAAAAGAGTTGTGATATCTTTAAAACTAATACCCTCAATCGGGTAATTTTCTATAGTGCGAACGTATTCTTTTAATTCCATGATTTTATATAAATGTTCCACGTGGAACTTTTTAACGACCCAACAACACCAACAAAACATTAATATCTGCAGGGCTAACGCCCGAAATTCTACTAGCTTGTCCGATAGTATCTGGCTGAATTTCAGCTAATTTCTGTCTTCCTTCAGTACTAATTGACTGAATTGAATGATAATCAAACCTGCCCTTTATAACTATATTTTCAAGCCTTCTAAATTTATCAGCTACTACTCTTTCGCGATCAATATATCCAGAATATTTAATTTCTATTTCAGAAGACTCAAGAATTTCATTAAAACGATTTTCTGGAACAATCTCTAAAAAATTGCGAAAAGGAGTTATATCTTCGATAAGATCAAAAATAGAGATCTGTGGCCGAAGTATAATATCATTTAACTTTACGCCTTGTTTAAGTTCAACAGATCCTTTGTCAACCAAAATACGATTAACAAATTGAGGCTTTATGGACAACTGCCGAACAAAATCAATTATTTTAAACACGATTTCTTTCTTTTCACAAAAGGCATTATATCTAGATTCATCGACAAGTCCTAAATCATACCCACGTTGAGTTAAGCGAAAATCAGCATTGTCTTGACGAAGCAAAATTCGATATTCTGCCCTTGACGTAAACATGCGATATGGTTCATCAACACCCTTTGTAACGAGGTCATCAATTAACACTCCGATGTAAGCTTCGTCTCTATTCAAAATAAAAGGATCCAACCCAGCGCTCTTCTGATGCGCATTAATTCCAGCAACCAAGCCTTGTGCTGCCGCCTCCTCATATCCGGTAGTTCCATTGATTTGTCCCGCAAAAAACAAATTTTCAACCAACTTAGTCTCTAAACTATGATTTAACTGAGTTGGATCGAAATAATCATACTCAATAGCATAACCGGGTCTGAAAATTTTTACATTCTCCAGTCCAGGAACATATTTTAAAGCCCGAAGTTGAACATCCCACGGCAATGAAGAAGAAAAACCATTCAAATAATACTCTATAGTGTGTTCACCCTCTGGTTCAAGAAACAACTGATGAGAATTACGTTCAGAAAAAGTTACAATTTTAGACTCAATACTCGGACAATACCGAGGACCCGTGCCGACTATAGTGCCGTTATACATTGGAGAGTCCGCAAAGCCTTCCTCTAAAATAGAATGAACAACCTCATTGGTATAAGTAATCCAGCAACTACGTTGTTCCAGAGTTGACTTTACTTCAGACAAAAAAGAAAATTTCCCAATTTTATCATCGCCTTTCTGTTCCTGAAATTTCGAAAAATCGACAGATCTACCGTCAATCCTCACTGGCGTCCCGGTTTTCAACCTACCAGTCTTGAAACCGAATTCAGACAATTGGTCAGACAAATTATACGACGCATTCTCTCCGATTCTCCCTCCGGCCATCTGCGCTCGACCAATATGCATCAAACCGTTCAAAAACGTGCCATTAGTTAAAACTACTGTCTTCGAATAAAATTCAACGCCAATTTTAGTCTTAACACCCCGAACAACATTCCCTTCAAGAATAAGAGAAACAACAGCATCCTGCCATAATTCCAGACCACCAGTATTCTCAATAATATTTCTCCATTCCTCGGTAAACTTAGTTCTGTCGCACTGAGATCGAGGGCTCCACATTGCCGGGCCCTTTGACCGATTCAACATTCGAAATTGAATACTCGATTTATCTGTCACAATGCCGGAAAACCCTCCAAGCGCGTCAATTTCCCGAACAATCTGCCCCTTTGCAATGCCTCCCATAGCAGGATTGCAGGACATTTGAGCGTACTTAGTCATGTCCATGGTTATCAACAACGTTCGGGACCCCAAATTAGCCGCTGCAACCGCAGCCTCACACCCTGCATGCCCGCCCCCAACAACTATTACATCAAACACTGACATCATATTAAAATTCACCTTTTTCTAGTATTTTTATACAAAAATCCTCCTTCTCTCTCATCGCCTTGCTCTCTTGATCTGTTTTATCTTTAAAACCAAGCAAATGCAACACCCCATGAATAATAACACGGCTCATTTCATTGCCTAAATCTGTGTTAAAAGAAGCAGCATTTTCAGCAACTCGTTCTACACTGATAAAAATATCTCCTGAAATCACCCCATTATCAACATAGTCAAAAGTGATTATATCAGTGTAATAATCGTGATTCAAATACTGCTTATTTACACTAAGCAGATACAAATCAGAACAAAATATAAACGAAATATCGCCCACACTACTATTATGCAAGCCAATAATTTGCTTTATCCAATTAGTCGTCTTCCTCTTCTTCAACTTAGGAAAATCAACATCCTCACTAAAAAAAAGAATGCTCATTCTTCTGTTTTAAATTGAATATATACTTTACTACCATTTAAATCAAACACAACCCGATCAGCACAGCTTCTCATTATAAATATTCCCCTACCCGACTCTTTTTTCAAATTTTTTTTCAGTGTAGGATCGGGAACATTCATAAAATCAAAACCATCGCCTTCGTCCGCTACCGAAATTTCCAAAATACGGTCATCAAAAGAAAATTCGACAACAATCTGCTTCTGACTATTCGCCTTGTTTCCGTGAACTATACTATTAGAAACAGCTTCGCTCATACTAAGAAAAACCTTATTATAGAGCTGAAATCCTATTCCACACTCCACAAAAACCTCATTCAATTCCTTTCTTAAAAGTTCCAGATTTTCCTTACAAGATGATATCGTCAAAGATCGGTGCAAAATTAATTCTTTAGCCGGTTAATGAAACTGTTATATTTCTGATCATAAAAACTTTTCATCTTCACATTTTCACGTCGTAGCCCTTCATTCTCATGCTTATCCCGATTGCCAAATTCAAAATACTCCTGAGGATTACTATTCTTTGCGTCTTTCGCTGTTTTCGACTCACGTTTATCATCAGTATCACGCTCTATTTCAGACTTTTCTGCCTCCAACAACTTCGACAAAATTAAATTCTGACGGTTTATCAACTCTCCGCTTATGTTCTTATTAACCAAATCCATCTTGCTTTGTTCCAGCATCTGATCAACAATCTTCAGCTGTTCAGAAGCCTTAGAACTTAAACTACCTCCATTTATCATCTCACGCATTAACTGCTGCAGAATCTCTTGCTGTGCAAGCGTTTGGCCAATAGATTTACTTAATTGTCCGGTATTTCCCTTCTTCATTTCATCGATCATTTTCTGAAGTTGCTGCTTAATCGACATTTGCCCATCCTTCAAATTTTTCATCGACGGTTTTGATTTTGACCCGGGCTTATCACATTCACCATCTCCGGGCATTGAATTTTTCTGCTGTTCCTTAATATGTTCCAATGCTTCGCTCAAAAATAACGCTAAATTATTCGCAGCTGTAATCCCATACTGCTGATACATACGAGTGCCACCAATATTTCCACTTTCCAAATTGTCGAAAGCAGAGTTTGAACTATTTTCCAAATTAAGTATCTCTTTATTCACTACAGATCCAATTTCAGGAGATCGCTTTCCCAAGGCATAAATCGAATCTTTCACAAAAATTATTTGCCCAGAAATTGCTTTCTGCTTAATTTTCAGATCATTAATCAATGGATTATTAAAATCGACTGAAGAATACTTTTTTAATAAACTCTCCTGGTCGAAAGAAACAATAATAAGATTATTCAGAATCTGCTTCAATACTTCTATATTCTCTCCATTCTGCTTCATAGCTATGGAACTCATCATCTGTTGCATAGCAAAAGCCAACTGGTTTATATCCTTTACGTTGCGTTCCATTTCGTTGGCAGTCTTTTTCTTGCTTCCTTTCTTTGCATTTTCGATAATCCGATCAAAATTCTCTTTTAAACCAGAAAACTCTTTATCAAAGTTGAACAATTTAATAGGCTTCTCCAACTCTTTGTTCATCTCTACAGCACCATTATAATCGTTTGATAGATCTTTCACCAATCGGTCATTATCTTCCTCTTGCGTCTCTATTTTCTGCAAATCACTCTTCTTTTCCAGCTGTTCTCCCGCTTCTTTTTCCGAAATTGCCAACTTCTTTAAACCATCTATAACTCGTTGAACTTTCTGCTCTATTTTCATCTTCTTTAGCAGCGCCAAATTTCTCTCCAGCTGCTTAGACAAATCATCCAACCGGTTATCCATCCCATTACTTAATTGCTCAAATTTTTTAGGATCAAATTGCTTTGCCAAGTCATTAAATTCATCAAAAAGCTTCTTCAACTCATCAGTAAAAACATCTTTCAATAAATCGTCAATTTGCTGCTGTTTTTTAACAATATCAGTCTTCTCCTCCGAAAATGACTTCAAAAAATTATTTGCATCCTTATTCTGCTGCTTTATCTGATCCAATACATTTTCCAACTCCGACTTTTTACTAATAATGTCCTTAACCATCTGAAATTTATCCCATTCAGTTGTCTCCGAATTAATTTGCTTAAGCTTAAAATTTTTGAAATCACGTTGTATCTCTTCTGTCAATTTGCTGCTCTTTTGAAACAATGATTCAAGCGCTGTTTGATCAGAATTCTCTTTTGTCATTATGTCTTTATATTCAGGAAACGAAAAAGAAAACGTTTCGCTGATTGACTTTTTGTATCTATTTACAATATCGTTATCATAAACAGTAAAGAAATATTTAAAGGAATTTCCAAAGTTCTTTATATCCTGAAAATCGAAAGAATAATAAAAATCCTGATTTGTTAGAAACGGTATAAAGGGAATACTGAAAACTGTATCCTTTTCGCCATTGTTAACAGTAAAGCCAAGTTGATGAAAACCATAATCGTCCACTATATTTCCTTTAAAATGAAATATCTTAAAATCAGAACTGTCTTGCACCTGAACGACTTTAATCTCAGGAAATAAATCATTTATAGTTTGAATTTTATAAGTAAGATTACTTCCTTCTTTAATGAAAGAATTACTAACTACAATTTTATAATCAACCTCATTCTTAATTAGTTTTTCAACAGAAAAGACATTTCCCTCTCTTTTTCCGTAAACTCTGGTACTATCACTAAAAACTACGACCAAACTGTCAGCATCTGCCGTTTTAAAGTTCCACTTCACGTTTGTACCGGCAGCAACCTTCAAGTCTCCAACGTTCTTCA
This sequence comes from Prolixibacteraceae bacterium, assembly GCA_035353575.1. Taxonomy (GTDB): domain Bacteria; phylum Bacteroidota; class Bacteroidia; order Bacteroidales; family Prolixibacteraceae; genus Aquipluma. The sequence goes on from DAOPZV010000009.1 coordinate 19,295, forward strand.
ATTCCTCTTTATTCAAATTTGTGTACGAGGGCGGAATAACTTCTACGTCGAATGAAGAAATAAAAGGCTTATTTACCACTTCAATTTTATAAACATCAGAGTAATACTTCTTGTCGTGGAAAAAAATCGATATCGAACTATTTAAATTCTCGATGGAATAAAAGTAATAGTCGTCCTTCTTTTTCATCAGAAAATTATTCCCGCTCAAATTAACGTACATCATCTCAGGTAACTCTTTTCCAACACAATGCAGCTTCAAATCGACAGTTTCCCCTGAAACAATTCGCGCCTTCAGCTCTTCTAAATTGAAAGTAAAAGGTGCAGGTTTACTGAATTTTTGCTGAAAATGAATTAAACGAACAGAACTATCTTTGTAATATTCTGGAAATTCGACAGACGTAATAATCAAACCAACAATTACTAACATAAAAACCAGAAAAACTCGCTTTAAATCGCTGAACTTAATAGAATCAGTAAAGCGATATATTCTCAACTCTTCAATTTTCTGCTCAATACTGGCTTTTCTAAGCTCTGTAGAATAAACTATGTTGTTTTCATTTTCGAGTTCAACAATATTTACCAGCTTATCTTTTATCTCCGGAAAAACAGAAGCCAGCATAGCAGAAATATCGTAGTAACTAATTCTCTTTCCAACCCCAAGTAGCCTCAAAACAGGTTTCAAAACGAAAAAGAAAAAAATAACAACGAAAATGAAAACAGTAGTAACTACAATAATAAGCTTAACACCAGGCTCGAAATAATTAAAAAATTCTAAAAGAGCAACGATACTAAAATACAGTGATCCAAGTATTACGAAAAGAATTAATCCTCTTATCAATTGATAAAAGTAGTACTTCTGTATATAAGTATTCAGTTTATCAACAAACTGTTTATAGTTTTCATTCATTTATTTAACTACCTAATTTCTAGAAAATTAAAAACTCATTTTTTTAACATCTTTAAAACACAAGTTGTTTATAAATCAGCTAAAATATTCATGTTAACGAAGCAAAGATACCGATAGAATTTTTGATTAATCATTTCTGACAAAAAAGCAAGACAAAAAAATAAATTCTATTTACCTTCAATCTCCACAATAAAACTGAGTTCGTCAACTATTTTTTTATAACAATGAACGAAAACTAACATCGGTTATTTAAAAATAAAGTACATTTATTTCCAGAAACTTAACCTGTTGATAAATCGTTAACAAAAAGCAATAAAAAACACCGTTTAAAAAAAACAAAAAGAACTGGAAAAAGATATAAAGGTTATTAACAGGACATATACAGTAGCATATTTTAGTTTTACAAAAAATAAAATAGATGATAGTAAAAATTTAAAAAATGAGGGTATCTTTTTTATAATTTCTAGAATAAACACATATTTGGTCTACTGAAAAAGATTTGTATGGGAGAAAGGTTGAAGATATTATTGGTGGAGGACAACATACTAAACCAACGCATAGTGACTTTAAGCTTGAAGAAATTCAATCATGAGGTCACTATAGCAAATAATGGAATTGAAGCAATTGAGCACTTTAATAAAAGTGGTTTCGACGTAATATTGATGGATATTATGATGCCGGTTATGGACGGTTTAGAAGCTACTGTTAAAATACGGGAATTAGAGACAATAAATAGCGCATCAAAAAGAACTCCTATAATCGCATTGACTGCTAACACAATGGATAACGACCGGGAGAAATGTTTGTCGTACGGTATGGATGAATTTATGGCAAAACCATTTGATATAGAGAAACTTAAATCTATATTTGAAGACCTTAGGATTTCGCCGTTAATTTAAATTGGTCGATTTAGAAACTTCATCTTTTTATTTTTACTTTTGGCTACTGAGGACGATTAAAAATGAACGAACATTTTGATTTCAGAGCTGATTCTTTTTCTGATGCTGAAAAAGAGGTTGATAAACAATTGCGACCATTGGAGTTTGATGACTTCAGTGGACAGGGTAAAATTGTTGAAAACCTTAAGATATTTGTAAAGGCTGCAAAAATGCGCGGTGAAGCTCTGGATCATGTTTTACTTCATGGTCCTCCAGGCCTCGGTAAAACCACACTTTCGAATATAATTGCCAATGAGCTGGGCGTTAGTTTAAAATTAACTTCAGGACCGGTACTTGATAAGCCTGGCGATTTAGCTGGTTTATTAACAAACCTGGAGCCAAATGCTGTTTTGTTTATTGACGAAATACATCGGTTAAGTCCAATTGTTGAAGAATACCTTTATTCAGCAATGGAAGATTATAAAATCGATATAATGATCGATAAAGGACCGAGTGCACGCTCAATTCAGCTCGAATTAAACCCTTTTACATTAATCGGGGCAACTACCAGGTCGGGTTTGCTAACAAGCCCTCTAAGGGCTCGTTTTGGCATTAAATCGCATCTTGAATACTACGACGTGCCAACCTTAACCAGAATTGTGAAAAGATCGGCTGATATTTTAAATGTTTCAATTGAAGATCAGGCTGCCGTAGAAATTGCTTCAAGAAGCCGCGGAACGCCACGTATTGTAAATGCTTTGCTACGCCGGGTAAGAGATTTTGCGCAGGTTAAAGGAAATGGAAATATCAATATGGACATTGCCCTCTATTCGCTTGATGCCTTAAATATTGATAAATTTGGTTTGGATGAAATGGATAATAAAATTCTTTTAACCATTATTGATAAATTTAAAGGTGGTCCGGTAGGATTGTCAACCATTGCAACAGCAGTTGGCGAAGATACCGGTACTATTGAAGAAGTTTACGAGCCGTTCCTGATAATGGAAGGGTTTTTAAAGAGAACTCCCCGTGGTAGAGAAGTTACTGAATTGGCATACAAACATTTAGGAAAAGTAAACTACGGAGGCTCTCCTACCCTTTTTTAACAAGCTTGATTTCGAATACTTTTGGATAAAATTTTCCGGTGATGTAGAATTTTTTAGTTGCCGGATCAATTGCAATACCGTTTAATACGTCAATTTGTTTGGCGGATTTAATACCTGACACTAAATCATCGAGATCTATTTTAGCAACGACTTTACCGGTTTGCGGGTCAATTTTTACAATAAGATTTGTTCCCCATACATTTGCATAAATAAAACCTTCGGAGTATTCCAATTCGTTTATATATACCACAGCATCTTTATTATCGTAAATCTGTAGTTTTTTAACTGGCTTCAGAGTTTCCGGATCCAGGTAGGTTAAAACGTTTGTTCCATCATCCATGATGAGGTGTTTTTCGTCATGTGTCATCCCCCACCCTTCTGCCGACTGGTAATGAAAGCTATCGACCAATGCCAGATTTTCGAGATTATAAATAAAACCAACTTTGGTTTTGTATGTAAGCTGGTAAATTTTGTTATTAAAAATCGTTATTCCTTCACCAAAATATTTATCGGCAAGTTTAACAGATTTCAATGGCTGGCCTGTTTTTAAATTGTTTTTATAGAGAAAAGATTTTCCGTTTTCACCAGTACTTTCGTACAAAAATCCATTGTGAAATTCTAAACCTTCGGTGAACGAAGCGTCGTTATGAGGATACGAATTAACCAATTCATATCCATATATTTCCGGAACAATATCAGATAAGACTTCAAAAGTTTTGTAATACACTCCTTTTTCTCCGTCGCTTTTCACAGCTTCGGCTTTAATTGTATGTTTTCCTATATTTTTATATCCTTTTAAAACATAATTAAAGTTTATATTTTTGTCGGTTGTAACGAGCACCGAATCAACAAATATGCTGGTTTCCTTTAATTCGCCATCTTTTACTTTTACTGATATTCCAATGTTTATATCGTCGCCATAAACTATTTTTTTATTCACCGATTCGGCTGTAATGCGAACTACAGGTTTTCTGGACCGGTTGGATTTGTTCGAACACGACAAACAGCTTACAAATATTGATACAACAATGAAAAGAGTAAATAATCTGATATTCATTTTAAATGCTTTTTTATCTAATAGACAGGTTCCAAAGATATAACAAAATAATACCCGATAGTTTTACCTTTCATTTTTGACCTTTGTTAAATGAATTGGTTTGTATCTTTGAGCCAAAATTTACAACTGTGGGTGCATTAAAAAAACTTGCCGGCGAAACCGCCATCTATGGAATGAGCAGCATTGTAGGACGCTTCCTTAATTGGTGGTTAGTTCCGTATTATTCCAGAATCTTTCTTCCTGAAGAATATGGTGTTGTCACCAATTTGTACTCGTATGTAGCTTTTTTGCTGGTTATCCTCACTTTTGGCATGGAGACTGGATTTTTCAGGTACGCCAATAAAACACAGGAACATGATAAAATATACTCAACCAGTGCCTTTTCGTTATTCGGAAGTTCGTTACTTTTTGTTCTGGTAACCTACATTTTTGCAGGTGACTTTGCCACTTTTCTCGACTATGCAAACAGTGAGCAATACATTAAATGGCTTGCCATCATTGTTGCGCTCGATGCCGGAACCGCCATTCCTTTTGCTAATTTACGGCACGAAGGAAAAGCCATTCGCTTTGCAACGCTAAAAATGGTCAATATCTTTTTCAACATTTTCTTCAACCTATTCTTTTTATCGTTTTGCCCATATATACTGAAATCTAATCCGGAGAATTTCCTGAAATATGTTTACAGACCTGAGTTTGGAGTTGGGTACGTTTTTATAGCTAATCTGATTGCTTCGGTGATAACCCTGGTGATGTTAATTCCTGAAATAAGGAAAATAAAACTGTTGTTTGACTGGAAAATATTCCGCGAAATGTTCTGGTACTCCTTCCCTATTTTGTTGGTCGGAATATTTGGAATGGTAAATCAAAATATTGATAAAATATTGATTCCCGAATTGGTTCCGGCCGATAAAAAGCCAATGGAACAATTGGGAATTTACGGTGCAAATTACAAGCTCGCTGTAATAATGAACATGTTTATTCAGGCTTTTCGCTATTCGTTCGAACCATTCTTTTTTAATCACCAAAAGAGCAGCGATTCAAGAGCAATTTATGCCCAGGTAATGAAGTATTTTGTCATTTTCGGATTGCTTATTTTCCTTGGAATTACGCTGTTCATCGACTTTTTCAAAATCATAATCGGTAAAGAATATCATTCAGGATTGCAGGTTGTTCCATCGGTTTTGATGGCCAATTTGTTTATGGGAATTTATTTCAACCTGTCGTTGTGGTATAAGCTTTCAGACAAGACCTGGATGGGAGCCTGGATTGCAGGTGTTGGAGCACTTCTTACGGTTGTTACCAATGTAATGTTTATTCCTTCAATGGGTTACATGGGATCAGCCTATGCAGTTTTGCTTTGTTTTGTTATTATGACTGTTATTTCCTACGTTGTTGGTCAGAAATACTACAAAGTTGACTACGATTTGAAAAGGATTCTCATTTATCTTGGCATTTCTGTTGCTTTCTATTACTTGTCGTCCTGGGTACATTTTTCAGTAACAATTTTCCAGTATTTGCTAAATATTAGCTTGTTTTTAGCTTTCGTTGCAATCGTATTTTTTACTGAAAAAAAGGATTTGAGAAGTTTATTGAAACTTTAAGCATTAAAATACTTTTAAGTATTATTTTTGACGCTTATTTCTACTACTATGGAAAAATTAAAAATAGCTGTGGCCAGCGATCACGCTGGTTATGAGCGAAAACAAGCTGTTTTAAAGTACCTTCAGGCGAATGGATATGAGTTCCGCGATTTTGGTGCTTTTTCAACCGAGAGCAGCGATTATCCCGATTATGCACATCCGTTGGCAAATGCCGTCAGCGCAGGTGAGTTTGATTTAGGCATCACGCTTTGCGGAAGTGGAAACGGCATAAATATGACTGCAAACAAACATCAGGGAATTCGGTCGGCTTTGTGCTGGATGCCCGAAATAGCCCAATTGGCCCGCAAACATAATAACGCAAATGTATGTGCCCTTCCGGCCAGGTTTATTACCGACGAAGAAGCTATCGAAATTGTTAAGGTTTTTCTATCAACCGAATTTGAAGGTGGTCGCCATATTGCCCGAATTAACAAGATCCCAGTTTAGAAAATGTCTGTTCAGAAAGAAATATTTCTAAAAAAATCGGAAGAAATTGCTTTTGATTTAAAGCACAGGTCAACCATAAAGTTTAACATGTCGAAATATGATGCGGCTGTTGATAAAGGAATGAAGCGTTATTCAAACCTGGAGTTGGCTAAATTGAGAGCTGCTTACATTAAAATGCAAGCTATTAATAAATTACATGATTATTTGCTTCAGTTCGAACGAAATATTTCAGCAAATGGTGCTTCTGTTATTTGGGCCGAAGACACAAGTCAGGCGATTGAAGCTGTGAAAAAAATAATGATCGAAAACAATTCGAAATCAGTAGTCAAAAGTAAATCGATGACCACCGAGGAGATCGAATTGAACCATCATTTGGAGGAGATTGGTGTAGAATCACTTGAAACGGATTTGGGAGAATATATTGTGCAACTGGCCGGGGAGAAACCATACCATATCGTTACGCCTTGTATGCACAAATCGCGTCAGGATATTGCCAAACTTTTTACAGAAAAATTTAATACTCCGGAAGGAAGTGAGCCTGAATATCTGACTGGGTGGGTGCGCCAAAAACTTCGTCAAAAATTTACTTCGGCCGACGTAGGAATTACGGGAGCTAACTTTTTGGTGGCCGATGTTGGCGGAATTTGCCTCACAGAAAACGAGGGAAATGCATTGATGTCGGTTTCTTTCCCTAAAATTCACATTGTTATCGCCGGCATTGAAAAAGTAGTTCCGAAAATGAACGATCTGGCGCTGATGTGGCCTTTGTTGGCAGCTCATGGCACCGGCCAGCAAATATCGGTTTATAATTCTATGATCACTGGTCCCAGAAAAAGCGGAGAGGCAGATGGGCCAGAGAAGATGTTCGTAATTCTGCTCGACAACAAGCGTTCTGAACTTTATAAGGACGACGAGCAGTACGGAGTTTTGAGATGCATTCGCTGTGGCGCATGTTTAAATGGCTGCCCCATTTACCGAAACATCGGTGGTTACACTTACGATGCAACTTACAGCGGGCCAATTGGCTCGGTGATCACACCGTTTTACAAAGGATTTAAGGAATACAATCATTTGAGTTCGGCTTGTTCTGTCTGCGGAAAATGCACGGAAGTTTGCCCCGTGAAAATACCGCTGCATCACATGCTTCTGGTAAATCGAAGAAAAGCAGTTGAAATGGGAACAGGAGGTTTTGTTTGGAACAGCGGAATGAAGGCATTCGAATATGCTTTTTCAAAAAGGAGCAGGCTCGATTTCGCTGGTGGAAAAACAAAAAATACATTTGCTTTGTTAGGGGCAAATGCCTTGGGTTCCGGGAAACAGATTCCAAGGATTGCCGATCAATCTTTTAGCAAACAATGGACAACTAAAAAATAAGACCTATGCTTTCCAATACGTGTAAATATGCAGTACGCGCGCTCATTTATCTGGCAAAATACTCGGCCGACGGAACAAAAATCGGCATTAAAAAAATCTCTTCCGACTTGTTGATTCCTACGCCATTTTTGGGAAAAATTCTTCAGAATCTGGTGAAGCAGAAGGTACTTGTGTCAACAAAAGGTCCAAATGGCGGATTTGGCCTTGGAAAGAAAATAACAGAAATCTCTTTGTACGACATTGTTTGCATTGTTGACGGAGATGACTTTTTCAAGGTTTGCTTAATTGGCCATCATTCCTGCGCGACACACGAAGCAGAAGAAAAACCATGTCCGATACACAGCCGCTTCGGCCCCATACGCGCACAAATATTTCAGTTTTATCAGGAAACAACACTTGATAGTATTTTGGGCGATATGACAGGTTTCGAGGACCTTATAAAGCTGTAAAATCATTTTCAGTCTCTAAAAGCTCGTAAAATTTATCACTCAGTCATTTGTAATGGCCGGAATTTATATTCATATCCCGTTTTGCCGGAAAAGATGCCATTATTGCGACTTTTTTAAAACAACCGATTTAAGACCTAAAGCCCGCGTTTTAGAGGCGTTGAAGCAAGAGTTGATAACTCGGTCGGGAGAGCTTGCTTCAGACCAAATCAACACCATTTATTTGGGTGGAGGTACACCTTCTGTATTGGTTGTTGATGAACTAAGAGATCTTTTATACACAATCCGGAACAACTTTCAGGTTTCGCCCGAAGCAGAAATTACCACGGAAGCCAACCCCGACGATTTGAGTCAGGCTGTTTTGTCATATTTGAGAGAGGTTGGATACAATCGGCTAAGCATGGGAATCCAGTCTTTTTCGGAGCAGGACCTGAAACTAATGAACCGGCGGCACGGGGTTTTTCAGGCAGTTCAATCGGTAAAATGGGCAAAAAGCGCTGGCTTTTCAAACATCAGTATTGATCTGATTTACGGTTTGCCAAATCAAAATCTGGAGGAGTGGGAGCGGAACGTAAAAACAGCAATAGAACTTGATGTTCAGCACATTTCAGCCTACAATCTCACCTATCACGAGGGAACAGTTTTTTACGACCAGCTTAAGAAGGGCATTTTGAAGGAACTTCCGGATGAGTTGAGTTTGCAGCAGTTTCAACTGCTGATCGATCTGCTGAAAGGATCAGGTTTTGAGCATTACGAAATTTCAAATTTCTGCAAGCCCGGTTATTACTCGCAGCACAACTCATCGTACTGGAAAAATGAGAAATACCTCGGAATTGGGCCATCAGCGCATTCGTTCGATCTAGCCAGTAGAAGATGGAATGTTTCTTCGGTGGAAAAGTACTTGCATGGCATTGAAAATCAGCAATCTTACAGCGAGTCAGAACTTTTGTCGGTTCGTGACAGGTACAACGAATACATTATCACTGGGTTACGAACCATGTGGGGCGTTTCGGAAGAGGTAATCAAATCAGAATTCCCCAGCGAATACGGAACCCATTTTCAGGAGGTATTAAAGGAATATTTGAAGTTGGGGCAGGTTATCCTTTCTCCGGAGAAAGTTTATTTGAGTGAAGAAGGATTGTTTATTTCAGACAAAATTATGGCTGATTTTATGGTGGTTGATTAGTGATAAATATTGTTAACGCAAAAGTCTGAAATTGTTCATTACCACTTTTAATCCGTATCTTAGCAGCTTAAAATTTTAAAGTAACAAATGATTGTAAAAATTGTCAACCATTCCAATAATCCGCTGCCCGAATACAGTACTATTCATTCGGCGGGGATGGATATTCGCGCAAATCTTTCAGAACCTATTGTTTTAAGACCGCTCGAAAGAGTATTGGTGCCAACTGGTTTGTTTATCGAGCTGCCCGTTGGATTCGAGGCTCAGATTCGTCCGCGAAGTGGTTTGGCTTTGAAAAAGGGAATAACTGTTCTGAATTCGCCAGGCACGATCGATGCTGATTACAGGGGAGAAGTGGGAATTATTCTGGTCAATTTATCGGGCGAAGAATTTGTGATTCAGCATGGCGAAAGAATTTGCCAGATGGTAATTGCAAAACATGAACATATTGCCTGGGAAATGGTTGAGGTGTTGGAAGAAACAGTCAGGGGTGCTGGCGGCTTCGGCCACACCGGAAAAAACTAGGAAAATGAAGAAAACATATATTGCATACATCGTTGCAGGTTCGATGTTGATTTCGGTTGGTGCAACGGCAAAAAAGAAAGTAAAAGCAGTTGCGCAAACGCCGGCTGCGACAGAAAGTTCAATTTCTGAAAACGATAAAAACGAGTTTGAATATACGTTTATTGAAGGCTTGAAGCAACGTATGATTGGCAATCAGCAGGCTGCTATCGCTTTGTTTTCGAAATGCCTTCAAATCAATCCAAATTCAACATCGGCTATGTTCGAGCTGGCCAAAATTCACAGCGGAAACGGCGATATGACCAGCGCATCGCTTTTGCTCGAAAAAGCCATAAAAATCGATCCTGAAAATAAATGGTACAAAGTTCTGCTTGCTCAGATTTACGAGCAGGGAAAGCAGTTTAAACTGGCAGCCGACTTGTATCAGCAGCTTTATGAACACGATCAGGATAACCTGGAATACCTGTACATGAGCGCCGCCCTGCTTTCATCGGCCAAAGAGTACGATAAGGCTATAGAGTTTTATGATATTCTGGAAAAGAAAGTTGGAATTAACGATCAGATTGCCGTTGAGAAACAGCAGATTTATCAAGCTGCCGGAAAGAAAAAAGAAGCTTTGGCTGAACTACAGAAGCTAATCGATTACAATCCGAGGGAACCTCGCTATTATGGTTTAATGGCTGATTATTACCTCTCGGAAAAAGACGACGTGAACGCACTGAAGTATTACATGAAGATACTTGAAATTGAGCCCGACAATGGGTTTGTGTTGTTTTCGCTCACATCGTATTACAGAGATCGCGACGATAAGGAAAAAGCCTGGGAATATGCAAAAAAAGCGTTCCTGAACAAATCGCTCGAAGTGGAATCGAAAATTCAGTTTTACCTGATGATCACTTCTGGCCAGGAGAAACCTTTTTTCACCGACGATCAGGTGTCAGAACTGGTTGATATTTTGGTTAAAACCAATCCTGAAGATTACCGCGTGTTCACGCTTTATGCCGAATTTTTGATCAGTAAAAATAAGTTGGTTGAAGCACGCGAGCAGCTTCGGAAGGTTCTGCTTACGCAAAAGGACGAGTACCCGATATGGGAGCGCATGATACTTATTAGCAACGATTTACTCGATTTCAAGAGTGTGTATTCTGATACTGAAAAGGCCCTGAATTTATTTCCGAATCAGGCAACTTTGTATGGACTTAAAGCGGTGGCTTGTCTTCAGCTCGATAAATATTCTGAAGCGCTGGACGTGCTGAAAGAAGGTGAAACGTATGTGCTGGACAACAAAATATTGAAAATTCAGTTTGCATTATACAAAGCCGAGGCATATTACAAGTTGGATAAAGTTAATGAAGCATTTCAGGCGTTTGACGAAGTTATAAAACTCGATCCTGAAAACTGGATGGCCATGAACAACTATGCTTATTACTTGTCTTTGCGAAACGAAAACCTTGCTAAAGCAGAGGAACTCAGCAGCAAAGCAGTTCGTGCTAATCCCGAAAATTCAACTTATCTCGACACATACGCGTGGGTTTTATTCATGCGAAAAGATTACAGCCTGGCGAAATTTTATATGGATTCGGCCATTAAATTTGGAGGCGATAAAAGCGGTACCATCGTAGAGCATTACGGCGATATTTTATTCATGCTTGGCGAGAAAGACAAAGCCGTTGAACAATGGAAAAAAGCGCTTGGAATAGGAGATGGATCGAAATTACTGAGTGAAAAGATTAAACAGGGCAAATATCTTGATAAATAGATTCTGAATTGAAAAGGATAAAAATAAATATATTCATTAGTGCTTTGGCTGCTTTTGCGGTACTTGGTTTTTCGTCGTGCCGCAGCACAAAGATTGCCACCACAACTACTACGGTTGTGAAGCCAATGAATACCAACAAACTCATCCGGAACATTGAAAGCAATGTGTTCGATTACAAACATTTGGCTATTAAGAAAATAAACTGTCAGTTTGATAACGGGAAGACGAAGGTTTCGCTTAGGGCAAGTATTTTTGCTGAAAAGAACAAGCAGATTGTTGTGATGCTGAGCAAGCTGAATATCCCGGTGGGGCGGCTTTGGCTTACGCCTGACAGCGTTAAGTTTATCAATTATCTGGAAAAGAATTATCTGCTCGACGATTACAGTTACCTAAGCTCCATGATGGATATGGACATTGATTTTGAGACGGTAAATGCCATTATTTCGAATAATATTTTTGCCTTGGGCGACCAAAAGGCAAACCGCGAAATTCGCGATTACGAAGCTAAAATCGACTCGGGGATGTATGTGTTGGAATCGGAGAAGAAGTTGAAAATGAGGAAAGAAAACGGCAAGATGAGTGAACGCCGTCAGGCACGTAAAGCCCGTAAAATTGTACCTGATTCGCCAGTAAAGCAATCAATTTATGTTGATCCGGAAACCTTCAAACTTACAATGATAAAGCTGGTTGACTCAGCGAATTCACGCAAGTTGAATATCGGGTTTTCAGACTTCGTGGCTGTTGACAAGCAATTGTATCCCGGAGAAATGGCGCTCGACTTCAAGAGTCCCGAAAGTTCAATTCAACTTCAGCTTAAATTTTCAGGTTTTTCAACCGACGCAGAAAATGATGTTCGTTTCAGGGTTCCGGAAAAATATACCCGGATTAATCACCAGTAGTATGAGGTTCTTTGTACTTCTATTCGCGTTATTATTGATTGGTAGTCTGGCAAATGGACAGTCGCTTGACGAACTGCGCAAAAAGAAGCAGAAAACCAACGACCAAATTAAACAAACCACAAAGCTTTTAGAGGCGACAAAGAAGAACCAGGCCAAAACACTCAACAAATTCAAGATTTTAAGTAAGCAGATAGAATTACGGACCAATCTGATCAACGGAATAAATTCTGAAGTAACTGTTTTGTCCGGATTTATTGATCAAAACGCGTGGTTGGTGGCTTCGATGAACAACGATTTGGAAGAGCTGAAAAAAGAATACGCGCAAATGATTTTGTTTGCTCAGAAAAACCAGACAAGCTATGATAAACTGGTGTTTATTCTCTCAGCAAACAGTTTCAATCAGGCTTACAAACGTTTTATGTACCTGAAACACTACACTGAATACCGTAAACGGCAGGCAGAACTGATTGAATGGATTAGGGATTTAATTCAGGCCAAGGTGAGTCGTTTGCAGCTGCAGAAGGCAGAAAAAGAGGTTCTCATGGAATCGAAAAAGCAAGAGAATCAAAAACTTAGCAAAGAAAAACAACAGCAGGGACAATATTTAACTTCGCTCCAGAAGAAACAAAAGGAATTTGAAAGGAAACTCAAAGAGCAACAGCAAATTGAAGCTCAGTTGAGCCGCGAAATTCAACGGATTATCGAAGAAGAAGTACGAAAAGCCCGTGAACGGGAAAAAGAACGAGAACGCCGCGAGGCTGCCGCCGCGAAAGCTTCGGGTAAAACCTCGGGTAAAGCTTCAGGAAAAACAAGCTCCAAAACTTCGGGTACTCCAAGGATTGAAATGACGCCGGAAGAAAAGCTGGCTTCCGACAAATTTGAGCAAAACCGGCGCCGCCTGCCATGGCCGGTAGAGCGTGGTGTGATTACCGATCATTTTGGTGTGCACGAACATCCGGTTTTGAAGAACATCCAGGTGAAAAACAATGGGGTTGATATTTCTACCAATCCCGGGATGAGGGCCAGGGCTGTGTTTGCAGGCGAAGTAAGTCGCGTGTTCATGGTTACCGGCGGAAATATGGCGGTAATCATCCGTCACGGTAAATACCTCACAGTTTACTCCAACCTGGTGAATGTGCAGGTAAAACAGGGCGAAAAAGTGACCACCAAGCAAACCATTGGCACCATTGGTACCGACGAAGACGAAGACTCGAAAACGGTGCTTAAATTCCAGATTTGGCGCGAAAACGAGAAGATGGATCCCGAAGACTGGATTGCCCGGTAGAGTTTTTCAGGTAAATTCTTTTATTGGCGAGTTTTTAGGGCTGTTTTGGCCTTCAATTTTGCAACCAGCAAAAGGTTGAACAGGATGAGACTAAATGCGTAGCCAAAATCTTCAACCGGTATCGTCAGGAAACGAATTCCAAGGTTTTCGGCATTGTTGTACCAAACAACTTCCTGATTGATGAAACTCCCTGTTAAAACGGCATTCACAGCTAAAAATGGAATGAGGATTACCAGAAAGGTTGAATAATAGCGCTGAATGACCTTTGTTTTATCGAACAAAGCAAAGATCAGGGCGACGATCACAGTGCCCGAAATATAAACGGTGTAGGCTTTTCCCGAATTAAATACAATAGCGGCTGACAACAGGAGAATCAGTATGATGGTCAGCAACCGGCTTACCTTGTCTTTAAGCCTGAAACGGGGGAAATACAGCGTCAGAGATTCATGTAAAAATACGCATGAGTAGGGCACTACAATGAAAAACAACCACTCTTCAAGGGGTAAGCCTGCCACCAAAAGATTTAGATGATACTGTGTGTTGAAACCCCAAACGCCAATTTTTGTGAAATAGATATCAAACGCCAAATAGAAAAAAGCGACTGCAAAGATCGATGGAAAAAGGAATTTCCATGATTTATAAAATTGAAGTTTCCGATCAAAACTCAGTGCAAAGGGAACAATTAGTGAAAAGAAGAGCAATGATGAGTACAGCCACATAGCTTTCGTTTTAAAAACAAAAGAACTAACAACCTATATTCCTGAAAGGTTTTGTATTAGGCCACTTAACAATTGAAATTGCTGTACTGCATTCAGAACTTGCATCAAAAAAGAAACGGAATAAAACTACTCTAAAATACTTCTCCTAAATTTACGAAAAAGCCTCGCATACCCGAGGTACCAAATCCGTAGTCAACAGCCAGGTTCGTGTTCGATTTTTTGTTGAGTTTGATACGAAGGCCAAGTCCATATCCCGGTTGCAGTTGTTCGAGCTTTCGCGAGGGCGCTGATGAAACGGTCTCAATATTCGAGAATAATACACCGCCGAGTACGCCATTTCGGGTAATGTCGAACCGATATTCAGATTCCAGGTAAAGCATCACATTTCCGCGGTAACGCCCCTGTATAAAGCCGCGGCCTGTGTTGTAACTGTTGTCCCACCCGGTGGCAGGTAAATCAAGATAAGGTGGTTGTCCGTTTAAAACAATCCAGTCGTAATTCCAAAATGCCAGAGTTTGGGTTTTTCGTTTGTTCAACGGAATGTATTTGGCCGCATTTACGAGCAACGATTGCCAGTTGCGATCGCTACCCAGAAATTGAAGGTTATTGCGAAGTATAAGCTGAACGTTGTCGCCCTGTTTGGGATTGACGGGGTTTTGCCGGCTGTCGTGACTCAACATGATTGCGATACCGGTGGAGGTAGAGTGGGGCGAAGCTCCATATTTGGCGTAGTCTGACACTGTTCCAGTTGATAATCCAGCCTCTGATACATTCCAGTGGTAGTCGAGCGTGTAGCCCAAGCCTGCCGTGAATTTTCGGGAAATCTTTCTCGTTAGATACTGGTAAATCCGCAGGTAATTAAAATCCATTGGGTTTTCTGTTGCCAAAGTGGAATTGCTGCCCAGGCCGAATGTACTTTGAGGATACTTCATGTATCGCCAGTCGCCAATCAGGTTGTATTTATCGCCCTGAAGCCAGATGTTCAGTAAAACCGGAAATATAAACTGCTTATTTACCGAATAGGTTGGGCTTACATTTAAAACCGAAAGGCGCGAATCGACAGTATTCGACGTGTAAAAAACCAGGTTGCTTGACAAGATTGCCGCGTAGCTGGTTTGCAATGTGTATCCAAGGGCGGGAAACAAAGTAAACACAGGTTTTTCGCCCGGTTTAATGTCGGTACTTTTTGTGGATGGTGTAAGTTTAAACCATTTATGAAGAACATCAACCAAATCGGCTTGCGGAACACGTATTTCAGTCTTTGATGAGTCAGAAGAGAGGTTTTCCGCTATCTGGCGAGGCTGTTTGCTCTGGGCATTAGCCTGGCCGGAAAAAACAGCAAACAGACATAAAAAGAGAATGCACCTTTTTCTAAGTATCGAATTCAAAGCGATTTCAGTTTAAAATATACTATTCGATTAACGCCAAGCCAAAACGTTTAATCGCAAAAAATAAAAGAGGTCGTTTCATATTTTCTGAAACCACCTCTTTCTGTAATTATAAAAAATTAGTTCATAGCAGATTGGCAACCTTTGTCAATCCCGGGACGTTGACAAATTTTATTTTTCTTCCCTGCAAATCAATTAATCCGTCCTGTTTAAATTCCGACAACAGACGGATAACGCTTTCGGTAGCTGTTCCAACCATGTTGGCCAGTTCTTCGCGTGTGAGCGAAATCTGAAGGGTTTTGGCATTGTCGAGCTCAAAATCATCTTTCAGTAGCAAAAGAACTTCGGCAAGCCTTTCGCGTACAGTTTTTTGTGCAATATCTGTAATGTAATCGTTTGCTTCGCGCAATTCTTTGCAAACAATCTGTAACATGTGGTGCGAGAACTGCCAGTTATTCTGAATGAGGTACAAAAGTGTTTGGTAAGGAATGTGGCTCAACACCGCTTCTTCAATAACTTTAGCAGTGGTGCAGGCCAGTTCCTGGCTCAGCAGCGAGCGGTAAGCAATAATGTCGCCTTTTTTGGCAAACCGGATAATTTGTTCTTTTCCGTCAATTCCGGTTTTAAAAATCTTCAAAATACCTCTTGTAACACAATAAAAGCCTGTAAGGCGGCTTCCTTCCCTGTAAATTATTGTTCCCTTTTTGTAAACAGAGCAGGTTTTGTCGTAGTTAAGTTGCGCCATTTCCTGTTCGGTTAGTTTTTTGAATAGCTGAAATCCACTCAAATCGCACTCATCTTCAGCGGGTCTTTTTATTGAACTTCTCATGGGGTTATATTGTTTGTTAATCACTTAAAAAACAACTTGGGCTAAAATCCTGTAATTCAAAATTAACGTTGAAATATAGTTTCTTATTACTTCCAAAAAATTAAGGCGTAAATTTAGAACTATTATTCGATTTGCAACAATGGATTAATCGGGTTGTATCAAGGTTTAAAGCTGGAAATCAGGAAGTGGAAGGTATTGGTAATTAGTAATTATAAGAAATTGAGATAAAAAACTCAGGAAATGTACTTTTAGGATTGAGCCAACTTATATTTTGCAATGCAAATGCCAATTTATGTAATTCGGCAAATATTAAAAAAATTCACAATTTTAAATTGAAAAAATAGATGAAGCACGTACTAGATTTATCATGGAAGCAAAACCTTGCCTTTGAATGCGATATGGATGGGCATCACCTGGTTATTGACGCATCAAAGGAGGGTGGGGGCGACGACCTTGGTCCGCGTCCGAAAAAGCTCATGTTAACCGCACTGGCCGGATGCACAGGTATTGATGTAGTGATGATTTTGAAAAAGATGAAGGTTGAGCCCGAAGCATTTAATGTTATTGTTGAAGGCGATTTGACCGAAGAGCATCCGATGCGGTATTATAAAATGAAAATTATTTACCAGTTTAAAGGAAAGAATTTGCCAATGGATAAACTTGAAAAAGCAGTTAAACTTTCAGAAGAAAAGTATTGTGGTGTTTCAGCAGCTTACCGGTTGGCAATGGACTTGTCGGTTGAAATCAGGGTAATTGAATAAAGCCAAATAGAGTGATGAAGAACAGCCATCAGCAAAGTGAAGTACCTCAGGAGATTTTCAAAATCAGGAGAATCGGTGATTTAGACGATGAAGAGATCGGCCATAACGACATGCCGCATCTTCACGACTACTACACTATTTTCTGGGTCGAATCGGGAGAAGCCATTCATGCTACCGATTTTGTTGAATACAGCTTGCTGGCTGATACCATACTTTTCGTTCCGCCGGGACTGAAACACCGAATGTATATCGACAAGTCAGTTTCGGGCGCATATATCCTTTTCAATGACGAATTTATTCAGTTCAACCAAAAGAATTACGTTTCGTTGAAGGAATACCGGATTTTTAACAACCCGGAGTTTAAAAGCCTGATTAAACTCGATGAAAATAATCGGGATAAATTCAGGAACATTACCAACCTTATATACAACGAAGCACATCAACCCGACGATTACAGTAAAGATATTGTCCTGAATTTGCTTCATCTTTTTTTACTCGAGTCGCGGCGCGTTTTCGATCAGCAAAATCAGGTTCCGAAGGAAAGTCCTGAAACCACTCCCGACACAACCATCATTCGCTTCAAGCAGTTGATCGAAGAGAATTTTGTACGCGAGAAAAATGTCTCACCTTATGCCGAAATGCTTAATATAAACCCGTCGTGCCTGAACGAGCTAACCAAGCGGATTACAGGAATTACGGCTGGTGAACTTATTCGGAACAGAGTTATAGATGAAACTAAAAAGCTGCTTTATTCCAGTAATTTTTCGGGGAAAGAGATTGCTTACGAGCTTGGTTTTGACGATCCAGCCTATTTCAGCCGGTTTTTTAAGAAGTACACTGGTACCACATTAAAGGAATTTCGGGACAATAGCAGAAAAAAGTACCATTAAATCCTTTTTTTGTCCATTTACCCACCTTACCGCTCAATATATCTTTGTAACTGTGAAAACAAATCAAAGTTACAGAGACAGAAAATCTATTAACAAAGTTTAGTTCGTTAGAAAAATAGAATTTATTAATCAAAAAAAGAATCGTATGAAAACAATTAAATCATTAGCGGTATTGGTGTTAGCTCTTACTCTTACAACAACAGTTTTTGCGGGAACTCAGAAAGTTGATGTTGCAAAAAGTACAGTGAAATGGCTGGGTAAAAAAGTTGGCGGAGAGCATTCTGGTACTGTTTCAGTAAAAGAAGGTTCACTTGAAGTTACTGGTGGAAAGGTTACCGGTGGAAAAGTGGTTATCGACATGAATTCGATTACCAATACCGACCTGGCCGATGCAAGCTGGAATGCAAAATTAGTTGGCCATTTAAAATCTGATGATTTCTTCGGTGTAGCAACTTACCCTACAGCCGAACTTGTTCTGAACAAAGTTGAAGGAACAAACTTCTCAGGAAACCTTACAATCAAAGGCATTACCAAACCTGTTTCATTCACAGCCACATCAGCAAAAGAAGGTAAATCAACTGTTTACAAGGGAGTTATTACAATCGATCGCAGTAAATACAATGTAAAATACGGCTCAAAATCATTTTTCGACAACCTTGGCGACAAAGTAATCAGCGACGAATTTACACTCGATTTCAACCTGGTTGTTGCCGAATAATTTACGATTATACTATTTCCAGTTGCATTTTGCAGGATAAATCGTAAATGGTCAATTTATAAATTGTAAACAGAAAAGAGATGAAACTTACAGTACACCGGGCAGGATGCAGGGGACACATGGATCACGGTTGGCTTGATACCTGGCACACGTTTAGTTTTGCCAGCTATTACAACCCCGACAGGATGCATTTTGGAGCCCTGCGTGTGCTCAACGACGATACCGTTCAGCCGGGCATGGGTTTTGGAACTCACCCGCACGACAATATGGAAATCATTACCATTGTGTTGGACGGAGAGCTCGAACACCGCGACAGCATGGGAAACGGCTCGGTCATTCGCCCGGGCGAAATACAGGTGATGTCGGCCGGAACAGGTATTCAGCATTCAGAGTTTAATCACTCTGCTAAAAATAAGGTTAGCTTCCTGCAAATCTGGGTGTTCCCTGATAAAAAAAATGTGGAACCCCGGTACGGACAAGCCAAATTTGAGGAACAGGAAATGGCCGGAAAGTGGCGAACGATTGTTTCTCCTGATGGAGCTGACCAATCGGTTTGGATTCACCAACAGGCCTGGTTCTCTTTAGGTAATTTCGATGAAGGTTCAACAATCAGTTATAAACCTCAAAAGTCGGAAAACGGAGTCTATCTTTTCCTGATTTCAGGAGAGGTGGAAGTTGGAGCCGAGAAACTCTCAGATCGCTATGGTCTTTGCATTGAGGAAATTGATTCGGAAATAGACCTGAAAGTAACCAAAAATTCGAAAGTTCTGTTGATGGAAGTTCCTATGTAAAGCAAGGCAAAAACGATAAAGTGTAAAGGCAAAAGTGAACAATACGTTTTACTTTTGCCTTTTTGATTTTGCCTTGTTTTGTTACGGCCATATTTCCGAAATGTTGTCACGAATCGGATCGATTCTTACGATATTTACTTTGAAATCAGTTGATTCCCTGCCTTTTACTTCAAAAACGGCTTTATAATTCAAGTCGGTAAATTTCTCCGGGAAGCCACTGTTTTTTTCGTCGGTCAGGTATTTCATGGCGGCGATATTGCCCAAATCGTCGTCGGATAGCAGAAACAATATTTTGCGCTTGTCGTTGGTGCAAAAGTGAATCAAACTCGAATATTCCCGGTTGAGGTAGTTTTCCGAGCGATTGTCGAAAAACAGGGTGCTGTCGGCAGTTTGGTAATTAAACGACGAATGCTCCAGGTCGTATTTCAGGCCAGCCTTTTCGAGCGTAGGTTTCAGAAATTGCAGCGTTTTAACCGACCCGATAAAAATGACATGTTTATTTCGGGTGTCTTCCCATTTTAGTTGCGAAGAGAATTTCATGTCAACATTGGCAATTCCTCCGCCAAACATTTTCATTAATCTAAAAAGTCCGATTGGTGCCTGTTTATTGATGTAAGTGGTTTTACTTTTTTGGATTTTACCCATCAATTCAGGATGAGTTTTCAGAAAAGCGTCCAGGTCTTCGTCGGAATTGATACGTGTATCGCGCGACGGGCCTCGTTTGCCGGTTCCTATGGAATCGTTGAAAAAATAGTGGTCGCCCAATACAATCAGAATCGGGTAATTGGGTTTTAAAAAACCTTTCCAGATGGCCTGTTTTGGTTGGTAGAATTTATCTCTGTTCAGGATAATTATCACCGAAATCAGTAGTAAAACACATGCCGAGACAAACAACGCGAGACTGTATCTTTCCAGCGAATGTTTTACCGACTTGTAGGTTTGAAACCTGAATTCAACCTGGTATTTTCCTTTGGGTATCTCCAGAATAACCGTATCGTCTTTGCCTTC
>DAOPZV010000010.1:0-27932 GCA_035353575.1 Prolixibacteraceae bacterium
TATCATCTGCAGATATCGATACACCCAGTTGATTCAATGTCCAGTTTACTTCGGTGAGCATCAGCAAAATGTCAGCATAACGATAAAAGTTCCAGTTCAAGCTCGATTGTGCTGTAGATTTGATTGCTGTGTAGTCGTAAAATTTATATAAGTATGGAATAGAGAATTTTGGAACAGGTGATTCGTTCGCATCTTTCTTTGGTGCTTTTGTGTCGCTGTAATAGAAAAATTGACGATCGGCGATACGTTTATCTGCTGCGTTATATGAATCGTGATAAGCTTGACTAGGAATGTAAGTTCCGTATTCGTCGCCATAAGCTGAAACGCCGCTAGCCAAAGGAAGACAAAATGCAATAATATTATTGTTGGTTGCTCCTGCCAGGTATTGGGCCTGGAAGATTGCTTCACCTTTATTGTTCATTGCTGGGTTATGAAGATCATCGTATGTGCCAAGAGTATATTTACCATAAAGGAAATCAAGCTGTGTTTTTGCTTTCTGAAGAAGGTCTTTCGCACTTGATGTATTAACGGGATACTCGGTAGCAGCCCATGATCCTTCAGTACACCAGTTTTTAGTTGGAGCTGTGTTTACTTCCTGGTATGGATAACCAGCCATAGTGAGGTAAACATCAGCAAGTATGGCGCGTGCAACATACTTGGTCACTCTTCCATCGGTGGACTTTGCATCAGACATTGAACTGGTATTTACTGCATACTCAAGGTCGGGTACAATAATCTCGTCGTATATTGTTTTTAATGATGTGCGTGGCTGTTCGGCTTCAGCAACATTCGTTAAAACAGATGTATTGGCAACAACATCACCAAAATAGCGAACCAGATTGAAATAATAGAATGCACGGAGAGTGCGGACTTCACCGATATACCTGGTTTTTTGAACTTCGGTTAATCCAGTTACATTTGGTAACATGCTGATTGCCAGATTGCAATCTCTGACGCCTTGATACCAGTTATTCCATGAGTTGATAAAGTAATCGAAATCACCAGATATTGCGCCATTCTCGTAAAGGTTGAGGATGGAAGCTTGATACTGTGTATAGGCTTTCCCGGTGAAATATTCAAATTGGCAAGCCATATTCTTACCCCAGGAGTCTCCTCCATCCAAACATTTTACTAACGAACGGTAAGCCCCATTGGCGAGGGCAACACCTCCGGCAGCACTTGTTATTGTTGATTCAGAAGTAAGCGTGCCAGTAGGTGTTTCTTCAAGAAACTTGTCACACGAACTAAATATAAAGCCAATTGCTAATACGAATAATAATATCTTTTTCATTTTCATAATAGTTTAAAGGTTAGAAAGTTACATTTACACCAAAAGTAAATGTTGTTGGGCGAGGATACATGAAGAAATCCATTCCCGGAGTTAATGAGTCGCTCATATTGTCCTGGTCACTTCCTTCCGGATCATAGCCGGTATATTTAGTAATCAGGAAGAAATTTTTAGAATTGGCGTAGAAACGTACTTTCTGTAATCCATATTTTGCCATGGTTGATCCTGGCAATGTGTAACCAAGAGTTGCTCCTTCACCTCTGATGTATGAAGCATTTTCAACCCAATGGGTATCAGGATAAGTCTGGTAGTAAGCGCCGCCGTTTCCAGGACGCACTTGCCCGATCATAGTATTCTGATGGTCTGGTCTCCATGCATCCAAGATTGTCGTTTTTCCGTTTGCCATTGCCTGGCGGTCTTCTGATGAGTGGTTTGTTCTGTTTTCCTTTTTTGCACCAAAAGACATTTTGATATCGATGCTGAAATCCCAGTTTTTGTATGTGATGTTATTCGTAACATCGGCATCCCATTTCGGGAAAGCATTTCCAATGATGTCGCCATCTGACACGAAGCTGATTGCACCGTCGCCATTTTTGTCGTAATATTTTACGTCACCAGGTTGCAAACCGTAGCGTGCAGCAAGTGATGCTTCCTGAGTACTGTAGGTTCCTAAACGTTTTAGTCCAAAGAACGATCCGATTGGCTGACCTTCTCTTAAAATGGTGTTTGCTCCACCTACCCAATAGTTCTTTAAAATATCGGCTCCGGTTGGTCCAAGCTTAATAATTTTGTTTCTGTTTGCACTAAAGTTTAATGTAGTGAACCAGTTAAAATCTGTTCCTTTAATGTTGTGAGTTGAGATGCTAACTTCCCATCCTTTGTTACCAACTGTTCCGTAGTTCTTTTTTACACTTCCGGTAGTTGTTGAGGTTGGCAGAGGAACATCGAGAAGCATATCAGTTGTACGTTTATTATAATAGTCGATGCTTAAAGAAACTCGATCCTTATAGAGTCCGATATCGATACCTCCGTTGTATTGTGTTGTCTTTTCCCATTTTAGATCGGCGTTTCCTACAGAACTTGGATACAGACCAGAAACAACAGTTCCACCCATTACGACGTTTGTTGAACTGATAAAGTTTTGGGTTACGTAACTTCCAATCTCCTGGTTACCAGTTTGCCCGGCACTTAATCTTAATTTTGCATTAGAAAGAATAGGAATATTCTTTGCGAAATCTTCTTCCGAGATTCTCCATGCAAATGACCCTGAAGGGAAGAATCCATATTTGCTGTTTGTTCCGAATTTTGAAGAGCCATCCATACGGCCAGTAGCTGTGAACAAATATTTGTTTTTGTAAGAATAGTTTAAACGACCGAAGTACGAGTTAAGTGAGTTTTCTCCATCAGAGCTTGACGGCGCTGGTCTTGTTGCTGTTCCAACTCCGATATTATGCCATTTGTAGAAATCATCAAAAAAGTATTGATTGCTGGTATTCAGATTTTCCCATGAATATCTTGACCAAGATAACCCAACCATTCCTGAAAATGAGTGAACTCCGATAGTTTTATTATAGTTGAAGTAGCTTTCGTTTTGCCAGTAGAATGTGTTTTGGGTATTAATATCTGCACTTCCCGAATTGCTGGTGCTAATGGTTAAACTTCCGTAGTTGTTGTATTTATAGAAATTACCATCAACAGCAAAATTCGTTTTAAGGCTCAAATCCTTTGTCAGTTTAAAATTGAGTGTAATATCACCGGTATATTGATCGCGATTATTGAATGTTTCAACATTGTCGCTAATTGCTACTGGTGAATGTGGTGTTTCTCCTGCTGGAAAATCGGCGTTGCCACCATAAATTCCTGCATATGAGCCATAAATTGAATAGTCATTTGGATATTTAACAGGTAATATAGGATACGCTTCAGTAGCTGCCCGAGACATACCTCCACTGAAATAAGAAACGTCATTTGTTCTGTTCTTTGAGTGGTTAACAGTTAGATTGGCACTAAAATCGAACCATCTGTTTACTTTAACGTCTCCGGTTAATTTTCCAGAGTAACGACGATAGTATGAATTTAGAAGCAACCCGTCTTCGTTGGCATAGTTAAAGAATGCACCAAATTTAGCTTTATCGTTTCCACCTCTGATGTTAATCTGTTGGTTGTTTGAAAAAGAAGGTTTAAATGTTTCTTTTTCCCAGTTGGTGTCAAATCGTGGTTTGTAATAATTGCCATCTTTTCCTTTTAGCGGAACCGAATATTCTCCCTTGCCAACTTTTTCGAATAGCCAAGGCATTTCTGAATAGGTTAATCCAGTGTAACCTGCCGGTAGAATATCGGCATCAAAACATGCAGACCAGTTTGGTGAGGAGGAGTATTTTCTCACATTCTGCCAGGCTTGTGTATAAACATACATAAATTGTTCAGCATCCAGGGCTTCCAGGTGACGGTTCATAACACCTACAGTAGCATAACTATTATACTCAACCTGGGTTTTACCCGAAATACCACGTTTAGTAGTGATAATGATAACACCGTTAGCTCCACGAGCACCGTAGATTGCCGTTGCTGATGCATCCTTTAAAACGTCCATTGATTCGATTTCATTTGGGTTTAAGGTTGTCAAAGCATTTTGCACGCCAACAACTCCGTCAACCACAAATAAAGGAGTATTACCAGAACTGATTGAGTTTGTTCCGCGAATACGGACAGTAGCACCTGCACCCGGAGCACCGTTATTTTCGATAATTTTTACACCGGCAACCTTTCCTGAAATCGCCTGAGCGACGTTAAAAGCCGGTTTGTCAAGAAGTTTTTCGGATTTAATATTTGAAACTGAACCTGTAAGGTCGCTCTTCTTCATTGTACCGTAGCCCACAGCAACAACTTCTTCGATGCCAATTGTTTCTTGTTGCAGCACTACATTTATTTTATTTTTGGCTCCAACCGAAATATCTTGACTCACCATTCCGACAAACGAGAAAGACAATGTGGCATTTGCCGGAACATTGTTTAATGAGAAGTTTCCTTCAGCATCAGTAATTGTTCCTGTTGTCGATCCTTTTATTACTACAGTTACTCCCGGGAGTGGCGCTCCAGATGGATCGCTAACTTTCCCTGTAACCGATTTTTGCTGTTCCATGTCGGATACATTTGATCGGGTAATGATGATGTTTTTATCAACAATACGATAATCATAATTGTCAACAAGAATCTTCTTTAACACCTGATCTATTGTAGCTTCTTTCAAATCGATTGAAACAAGTTTATTCAGGTCCATTTCTTCACTTTTGAAGAAAAAGCCGAATTCGCTGCTCCGTTCAATTTCGCGGAAAACATCAACTAAAGGGACGTTTCTCATTTTTAGGTTGATTCGTGCAGTCTGGGAGTAGACCGAACTTGCGCTTGCGACAAAGACTGCCAGCAATAGCATTGCAATAGTTAGTTTCATAATGAGGATAGGTTTTTTCCACTTTCGCTGTGCAAAGCATAGCAAATCATAACATTTTTTCATACGTTTGTTTTGAGTTAAGTAATTAATTGAAACTGACTCCACTCAGTTTCGTTATATGAAATTCGGATGCACCCCTCCACGGGTGCATTTTTATTTCCTTATTTTAATAATGTCTTTTCCTTCTTTTTTATTGGTTATGTCATAATGTATCTGATCGGTTATTGAAAGGATTTTTAACACCATCTCTATTGTTGTACTGCGTTTTACTACGCTGGTATATCTGGTATTCGCCAACACCTCATCTTCAATTTGTATATCAGCATTATACCAGTTTTCCAATTCTGTACATATTTCAGAAAGAGGCTGGTCAATAAATACAAATTTTCCATCTTTCCACGCCGTGATGATAGATGGATCTTGTTGGTTTATAATTATATTTTTGTCTGTTTTGTTAAATTTTGCGTATTCTCCAGGATTGATCGTCAAACGAGAATTGTCAGAATCTTTAATAAGGTCAATCTGCCCCTCAACTAACGACGTCGAGATTGTTTGTTCTGATTGATAAGCGCGCACATTGAATTTTGTGCCTATATCTCTGATTTTCAATTTTCCGAGATCAACAACTAACTTTCTATTCTGGTTAGGAACGAGATCGAAATATGCTTCTCCATCAAGTAAAGCAATTGTTTCTCCTTCCTCATTCTTCCCCATAGTCAGATTCGTGCCGGAGCTTAGCCAGATTGCTGAGCCGTCTTCAGTATAAATTGTAGATACGCTTCCTTTTGCGCTACTATATTTAATGCGCTGTGCGAGTACGGTCTGTTTATTATGAGTCAAAATGTAGTCGCTAATGAAACCTAATGTTAAAGCTACAATGAAGATAGCTGCGTAGCGGAACCAATGAGTTATTATCTTTTTCGTATTAACAGAGGTAATATTATCAGTAAACCTGCTAAAACTTTCATATTCCTGTTTGCGATAATTCTCCGGATTGAAATTAGTTTGAGTGTAAAGATTTTTGTAACGCTGAAAATCATTGCGTTTTTCGTCGTCATTTTCCAGACTACTGTAAAACGTAGCTTTTTCAGCGTCGGTTGCCGTGTTGTTTAGAATTTTGAGAAAGAGTTCGTCAGTCATTATTTTGATATTACAAACACTAAACACACAACTGTGCAATCACCCTATCGGTAATTTATCTTTTTTATGAAAAATCGATATATGCGACCGCGAATTCTTAAAGAATGAACTTTGGCACTAATAAAGAATTTCAGTTCTCGAATTTGGACAGAAAGTAATACGTGAAAAATACTATTGGAAGAAAATCTTTCAATTCAACCCGCAAAATTCGCAAAACTTTTGAGATGCGGGCTTCTACAGTTTTTATACTGATATTCTGTTTTTCAGCAATCTCTTTATAGGAAAATTCTTCAATTCGACTAAGTTGAAACGTTTCTTTGAGGTCTGGCGGAAGATTTTCAATAGCCTCGTCTATTTTTTTCTGTAATTCTTCAATCTGAAAAAAGTCACCTGACTTTTCAAGAGCTTCGTAGTTAAATTGAATTTCAAGATATTTTAAATTTTCCTGATGTTTAATCGAAATTTTCTGGTTGCGTAAATAGTTAAGACAGTTGTTTTTAGTGATAGTATAGAGGAAGTTATAAATATTAATCTGGTCATTAATCGTCTCTTTTATTTCCCACAATTTAAGAAACGTATCCTGAACTATTTCTTCAGAAACTTTATCGTCATGCAGGTAGTTAAGGCAAAGGTGGTATAAAACGCCAAAGAATTCATTATAAATCTCGGCATAAGCTTTTATCTCACCTTTGCGGAGTCCTGGAATATTTAGGGTTATGTTATTCATCGCCCGAATGTAACAAAAATTAGGTTTATGTAATTTTTGATTGAAAACAAAACTATTCATAGTCTTGTTTTTGTTTCGATGCCAGCTGCTTATTCAGGGATTTATTTATCGCCCAAGTGTTCTTTCAAATAATTGGTCATTTTTGTATAAAGGTGCATCGTTGTGTTTCCGCCACGTATGCCGTGATTTCGATTGGTGTAAACCGCCATATCAAACTGTACTCCGGCTTGTACCATGCGTTCTGCAAATTCCATGGTGTTTTGCAAATGTACGTTGTCGTCAGCCGATCCGTGGATGAGCAGATAATTACCCTTAATTTTCTCGGCGTGAGAAAGAGGTGAGTTGTCGTCGTATCCATCCGGATTTTCGTTCGGTGTGCGCATGTAACGTTCAGTATAAACACTGTCATAAAAGCGCCAGTTAGTTACAGGAGCTACCGAAATTCCTGCATTAAAAACGTCAGCTCCTTTCTCCATGCAAAGAGCAGACATAAACCCTCCATAACTCCAACCCCAAATGGCGATTCGGGTTTTATCGACAAACGGCAATGAGCCTAAATATTTTGCTGCTTCAATCTGGTCGTCCGATTCATATTTTCCCAACTGCTGATATGTCATTTTTCTGAAATCTTCGCCACGAGCGCCTGTTCCGCGCGGATCGACGCAGGCAACAACAAAACCTTCCTGTGCCAGATAATCGTCCCAGCCAACTCCCCAACGGTCGACAACCGATTGCGAATTTGGTCCGCTGTACTGAGTCATCAGCACAGGATATTTTTTCGATTGGTCAAAATTAGACGGCTTCAGCATCCATCCGTTGAGTTCAACTCCTTCTGAGGTTTTAAAGGTGAAGAATTCCTTTTTAGAAAGATTGTATTCTTTCAGTTGGTTTTTTAAAGCTAAATTATCTTCAAGGGTTCGAAGTACTTTTCCGGTCTGATCATTCAAGGTTACCAGGTAAGGAGTATCAACGTTTGTATAGGTGTTGATGAAGTACTGGAATCCCGAGCTAAAATCAGCCTGATTTGTTCCAGATTGTGTTGAAAGTTTCCCCGATTTTTTGCCGTCGAGGCTCACAAAATAAACTTCGCGACGAAGGGGCGATTCCTTAGCTGCCTGGTAATAAAATATCTTTTTTAAAGGATCGAATCCGTAAAAAGCTGTCACATCAAAATTCCCGTCGGTTAACTGTTTTATCTGAAACCCTTGGCGGTCGTATAAATAAAGGTGTGAGTAGCCATTTCGTTCACTGTTCAGAACAATATATTTATTGTCAGGAAGGAAGATGAAACTGTCGAAGAAATCTTCAGAAATGTATCTCTTGTTTTTTTCAGTGAAAAACGAGCGAGTATCACCGGTAAATGGGTTGCATAAAACAACATCTACCTGATTTTGCAGGCGATTTAATTTCATAATAGCCAAATCAGAAGCATCGGCAGTCCATTTTATTCGCGGAACGTATTGTTCAGCATCGTTGCCAATTTCAGCAGTCACGCTGCTTTTCGATTTCAGATCGTAAACCAAAACGCTGACAACCGAATTTTTCTCGCCTGGTTTTGGATATTTGTAGCTGTAACTTCCGGGATATAACGAATTTTCTTTAAGTTGTGGAACTTGCCCTTGGTACATTGGAATGTTGAACATAGGCACTTCTGTCTCATTGAACTTTATGAAGGCCAGAAATTTACTGTCGGGCGACCATTCAAATGCTTTATTGAAACTGAATTCTTCTTCGTAAACCCAATCTGGCGCGCCATTGATGATTTCGTTTTGTTTTCCGTCGCGGGTTACCTGGTTTTCAGTACCAAATTTTAAGTTTTTGATGAAAAGGTTGTTTTTGCGAACAAAGGCAACGCGTTCGCCATCAGGTGAAAAAGTGGCCAATTGCTGAGCTCCGTAACTAGAAAGCTGGGTCATTTCCTTTGTAGTCCTGTTCCATACGAAATAATCGGCAATATATGAATGTCTGTATATTTGTTGGCGGTTTGTTGTGAAAAGTATTTTTGTTTCGTCGTCGCTAAAGGTGTAGTCTAAAAAATCTTTGAATCCAGGATTTTCCACTTTTGAGAGATCAAATAATTCTTCAACTCTGGCGCCCGTTTTATAATTGTATTTTACAATTTTAGTACCACTTTCGCTCACCGTGTAGTTTAACCCATCCCTCATCGATCTCAGTCCAGTGATAGATTTTTGTACGAAAAGCCTTTTGCCAACAACGTCGGTTAGTTGTAATTTTTTTTGGGAAAATACTGATAGTGAGATTAATAAAAGAATAATAGTTAGCCCTTTTATGTTGCTCATGATTTTTAATTTATTTTGGTTTATTGCGGTATCAAAACTTCGAATTTTTTTTGAGATAAAAAAGCAATGAATTTAAATAGGTGTTGGCTAATTTCGAAATATATGATTATTTTGCAACAAGGTTGCGTTTGATAATGAACATGTTATTGTTTGTTATTACCGAGTTCGAGAATAAGGAATAAAGCGAATTTGCCGTTTAAAAAGTTCATGTAATGAGGAATTTAAGACTGTTTGAAATGCGTGGTAGCGCACGTCAGCGAAAAGCATCGGTTGATCAGAAGCCAGCACGATTCGGCATGAGGTTTGGCGCTAGGCTAGCAGTCATAACTGTTTTTACCTGTTTCTTTTTTGGAGTCGGTTCTATAGTTAATGCACAGTCAGATGTAGCAGAATTTCTGAAGGCTGAAAAAGTAGATGCAAATACTTTGGTACAAGCTTATCTTAATCCTTATGGAAAAGCTTTTGGAGACGGGTTAAATATGGGATGGTATAATTCAGCAAAAACGCATAAACTTGGAGGACTCGATTTTGCAATTATTGCAACTGGAATTCAAATTGCGACGAGCGATCAGGCTTTCGATATAATTAAGCTTAAATTACAAAAACTTTCTCTCGAAAATCCTTCAGATCATTTGGCACCAACAGTTGCCGGAAGGATGGAATTGGGACCAAAGTTAGTTGCTAAAGACAGTGATGGCTCTACCGCCTTTTCTTTTAATACGCCAGATGGAGCCGGTATGAATTTCGTTCCAATGCCCATGGTTCAACTTACGTTTGGTGCGCTGCCTCACACCGACTTAATCGGTCGCTTTGTGCCGGAAGTAAAATACGACAACGACGGAGACCAGATGAAAGTTGACTTTTGGGGTATTGGTGTTAAACACAATTTTATGGAATGGTTGCCGGGACTGAAGGAACTTCCGTTTGATGCCGCTGTTTTTGGCAGTATTTCTCAAGTAAACGGACAAAGTGGTTTGACATTGACTCCTGAAGATTATAACGAACCAACGGCCACTGTAACTTATAACAATACCAATGACCAGTTGCTTAAGTTAAAGACCAAAACCTCGAGATTTGGTTTGGTGGTTTCCAAAAAACTTGGAGTGCTTACATTTTTTGGAGGATTGGGCCAATGTAAAAGCGAGACTACGATAAATGTATTTGGTAAGTACCCCGTATTGAGTAAGGATAGCAAAGGCAATCTGATTATTTCTGACGATGACGCTATTTATGATCCGGTTTCAATTTCTTTCAAAACCAGTAACTTTTGTGCCGATCTTGGTGTGAGACTCAAACTCGGTTTTTTCAGTATGTTTGCGTCTGTTAATAAGGCCGAATATGTTTCGTACACTTCAGGAATCAGTTTGGGATTCAGATAAGGAGTCTTTCGGTCTTCAGAACTAAATGATATTTCTTTATGCTGTTTTTATCTTGAAGTTCAATTGAATTTTGAGTCTGAAATTCAGCCAAAACATCTATGGCTTTCATTGATTAATAATTATCTTTGCAGCCTGTTTCCAAAAAGCATTTTACAATGATTAAAATTACTTTACCCGACAATAGTGTCAAAGAATATGAAAGCGGAGCAACCGGCTATCAGATTGCTGAATCCATCAGCAGCAGGCTTGCCCAGGACGTGTTGGCAGTGTCGGTTGACGGAGAAGTTTGGGATTTGTCGCGACCAATAACCAAGGACGCAAGTATTAAACTTTTCAAATGGGACGATCGTGAAGGAAAAGAAACGTTCTGGCACTCGTCGGCGCATTTGACGGCCGAGGCAATCGAATTCTTTTATCCGGGAACAAAGTTCGGAATTGGCCCAACGGTTGATAACGGGTATTACTATGATATTGACCTTCCTGAAGGGCAGCAAATTTCAGAAAAAGACCTCGAAAAAATCGAGAAAAAGATAATTGAACTTGCTCGCGAAAAGCACGATATCGTCAGGAAAGATATTTCGAAAAAAGACGCACTTGAAATGTTCACCTCAAAAGGCGATAACCTTAAGCTTGAGCTGATCAGCGAATTGGCTGACGGAACAATTACTGTTTATAATCAGGGTAATTTCACTGATTTGTGCCGTGGCCCGCATTTACCAAATACTGGCTTTATTAAAGCTGTAAAGCTGACATCGATTGCAGGTGCGTACTGGAGAGGCAACGAAAAAAATAAGATGCTGACCCGCGTTTATGGTATCACGTTTCCGAAACAGAAAATGCTCGATGAATATCTGGTTTTGCTCGAAGAGGCTAAGAAACGCGACCATCGCAAGATTGGTAAGGAAATGGAATTATTCACCTTCTCACAGAATGTTGGTCAGGGATTGCCAATGTGGCTGCCTAAAGGTGCTTTGCTGCGTTTCCAACTCGAAGATTTCCTGAAGCGTGTTCAGAAAAAATTCGGTTACGAACAGGTGATAACTCCCCATATCGGCGATGTTAACCTTTACAAAACTTCAGGCCACTTTCAGAAATATGGAGCTGACTCTTTTCAGGTGATTAAAACACCTCAGGAAGGCGAAGAGTATATGCTCAAACCAATGAACTGTCCGCATCACTGCGAATTGTATAAATTCAAACCACGTTCATATAAAGATCTGCCCGTGCGTTTTGCTGAGTTCGGAACTGTTTATCGCTACGAAATGAGCGGTGAATTGCACGGATTAACCAGGGTTCGCGGATTTACTCAGGACGATGCGCATTTGTACTGTCGCCCCGATCAAATCAAAGACGAATTCAAAAAAGTGATTGATATTATTTTCATCATATTCAAAGCATTGAATTTTGAAAACTACTCGGCTCAGATTTCTTTACGCGACCCGAACAAGCCTGAAAAATACATCGGATCGTCAGAGAACTGGGATAAAGCAGAACAAGCTATTATCGAAGCATCGGCTGAAAAAGGTCTAAATACAGTTACTGTTTTGGGCGAAGCGGCATTTTATGGTCCGAAGCTTGATTTTATGGTGAAAGATGCACTTGGAAGAAGCTGGCAATTGGGTACGATTCAGGTTGATTATAACCTGCCTGAACGTTTCGAGCTCGAATATATCGGTGCCGATGATAAACGTCACCGTCCGGTAATGATTCACCGTGCGCCATTTGGTTCAATGGAGCGTTTTGTTGCAGTGTTAATTGAGCATACTGCAGGGAAGTTCCCGTTGTGGTTAACGCCTGAACAAGTGGTAGTTCTGCCAATTAGCGAAAAGTATAACGATTATGCAAAAAGTGTTTCAGAATATCTAAATAATTGCGATATTCGCACGCTGATTGACGACCGAAATGAGAAGATTGGTCGTAAAATTAGGGATAACGAATTGAAACGTATCCCTTATTTGTTGGTTGTTGGTGAACAAGAGGCTGAAAATCAGAAGGTTTCTGTTCGCAGACAAGGTGAAGGCGACAAAGGTAGTATGTCGATGCAAGAGTTTGCCGATTTCATCAAAAATGAAGTTAAAGAACAATTATCAGCATTCTATAATTAAACAAGTATTAACTAATAAGGTAAAATTTGGCAATAACTGTTAACAAAAAACCAGTAAACACGGGTGGTAGCGGAAAATCTGACCCGGCTGCCCAGCATAAGATTAACGAGAGGATTCGTGCGCAGCAAGTTCGCGTAGTTGGCGAAAACGTTGAAAATCCAGGAGTTTATTCGCTTTCAGAAGCACTTCGGATGGCCGACGATCTTGAGCTGGATTTAGTTGAAATTTCGCCAAACGCCGATCCACCAGTATGTCGAATTATTGATTATCAGAAGTTTCTTTATCAGCAAAAAAAGAAACAAAAGGAAATCAAAGCCAAAACAGTTCAGGTAGTTGTAAAGGAAATTCGTTTCGGTCCAAATACCGATGATCACGATTTTCAGTTCAAATTACGCCATGCTGAAAAATTTCTTGGAGAAGGGTCTAAAGTAAAAGCCTACGTTTTCTTTAAGGGACGTTCAATTCTTTTCAAAGAACAAGGCGAAATTCTTCTTCTGAAATTTGCTCAGGAATTGGAAGAAATAGGGAAGGTTGATCAATTGCCAACCCTGGAAGGAAAAAGGATGACCATGTTTATTTCACCTAAAAAGAAGAAATAAATTTCTTAATACATTAATTTTCGGAAGATGCCAAAAATGAAGACGATCTCCGGCGCAAAAAAAAGGTTTAAATTAACCGGCACCGGAAAAATTAAAAGAAAACACGCTTTCAAAAGTCACATTTTGACAAAAAAGAGCACCAAGCGTAAACGTAACCTCACATATTGGGGAACCGTTGACAAAGCTGATGTTGCCAGCGTAAAAGGTATGTTGAATATCTAGTATTGTTTTCTTTTCAGAGTTTTTAAAATTTAGTAATTAATCGAGTGAATTAGCTTTAAGAGTCCTAAAAAAAGGAACGCTAACCATTCTAAAATCAGTGTTATGCCAAGATCAGTAAATGCAGTAGCATCACGGGCTCGCAGAAAAAAAGTCCTGAAGCTTACCAGAGGTAACTTCGGCGCCCGCGCAAATGTGTGGACAGTTGCAAAAAATACCTGGGAAAAAGGTATGCAATATGCCTACAGAGATAGAAAAGCAAAAAAGAGAAACTTCCGTGCTTTGTGGATTCAGCGTATCAACGCAGCCGTTCGTACCGAAGGTTTATCTTATTCTCAGTTTATCGGTTTGTTGAAAAAAGCAAACATCGAAATCAATCGTAAAGTTTTGGCTGATTTAGCAATGAATCATCCTGTTGCTTTCAAAGCAATTGTTGATAAGGTGAAATAAATTATCGAGTATTAGGTGAATAAACATACGAAGCCCTGCTGAAAAGCGGGGCTTTTTGTTTGGTACAGGCATGTAATTTAACTATCTTTCTACAGTGAAAAATTGCGAATTGTGGAAAATGAATTATTTGATATTCCTTCACGGGCACGCATCTGCTATGAAAAAAACAAAGGTTTGATTTTGCCTGAAAAAGTACCCTACCTGGGTATGGGTTCGTCTTTTTTTGCTGCTGTAGTGCTTCGTTACCTCGGGGTTAGGATCTTTCCTGAAATTGCCGGAGAGTATTTTTCCTATATTAAGAACATCAGGCAATTTGAAAGCGCAGTGTTGATTTCGCAATCGGGCCGAACGACCGATGTTTTGAATTGCGCTTCGTGCTTTAACGAATACATTGCAATTGTAAATGACGAGGAGTCGCCCCTGGCAAAAACAGGAAATGCCAAAATTGTCGTCCCTATTTTCGCTGGGCCAGAATGGTTCTCTTCTACGAAAACGTTCGTCAATACGCTTATTACTCTCTATCTGGGCCATGGATTCGATGTTAAAAATGTTCTGGAAACCATAGAACAGCGCTATCCGGAATTTGAGGCAATGGGGCATTCAATGGGTGAGGCTCTCTTTCGGAATGTAAAAAGGCAAAAAGCAATGTGTATTATTTTGGGAAGTGGCCCGAATATTGGCATTGCCTACCAGGCGGCATTAATGTTAAACGAGTCGGTTAAATATCCTTTTATCGGAATGCCAATTTCGCAATATGAACACGGCTTTAAGGAATCGGCTCCCGAGACATTTATTATTGTGATCAATCCATCCAAAGGAATGATGCACGAGCGAACATCGGGAATGATAGATGTTCTGCGCAAGGCTAACGCCCACGTAATAGAGTTAAATGATTCGGAAACCGAAGAGAAATTTACTCCGTTCACATCGGTATTGCCGTTTTATTTTATGGCGGATTACCTTTCGTCAAAGCTTGGGGTCGTTGCGCCTTTTGTTGTTGGTAGTAAAATCACCGAAAGATTCTGATCTTTTGTGTTGACTTCGATTTCCTTGATTCATCATTGATCAAAATATTTACTGTTTGGCGAAGCGGCAATCCTTGTTTTTTTATCTTTACAAGACAAATATTTTATGCCCTATGATGGTTCCTCGGTGCTTCAAAAAAAAATATGCTCTGGTAGTGTTAGTATTGCTGGTCTTTGCTTCTTTTAGCTTTGCTCAGCTAACTTCCGGCGAACGATATGTTTTCGATAAAAGTAAGATACACGTAGAAGGAGTGCTTTCTCCATTCGAAGCCTCAATTGATATTAAAGAACAAGGAATGCAAAAATATATCCTGAATATTTACCTGCATTCAGCTTATGCGGCTACTCCGCCTGCGTTTAATGTTTCTGTCAAGTTTCCGAAGGACAAAATTAACCAGATATGGAATTCCAAAACATGGTCGAATAAATCTTTTTTTTCTATTCCTTCGTATGATCGCGCTGCTGCTGGTTTCTCTGTTATTTCAGGGCTGACAATCAATGATCAGAATCAGATTACGTTTACCTGTAAAGACGTCTATAACGCTAAATTTGTCAGTTCAAACATTAGGGAAGAGAACGACTCTGTCGTTTTTAGTTTGGGATTTTTTGAAGATAATCCACCGCTTTCGAACCTTCAGGATTATCAGGCAGAAGTGCTTGTTGATTTGCGAAATGTGCATTTTTCAAAAGCTGTTTACGAAGCATCATCCTGGTTTCTTGAAGACGAAATCAAAAAAAGCCATATTTCTGTTGATACTACCAATATTCCGGTGTATTCAACATGGTATCCGATGCATCGCAATATTCCGCTCGAAAACATAACCCGGGAGCTCGATTCGCTGAAAACATTCGGATTTAAGTCGGTGCTGGTTGACGATGGATGGCAGGCTCTGGTTAAAATGAAAGTAGATACGGCATATTCATACGAGGAGAGCAGCTTCAACACAATGAATCTGTTCAAGAAGAAATGCGACGAAATGAAGCTTCCGCTTTATTTGTGGTACTCCATTCCGTTTATTGGCGGAAACCCGGTTGTCCTTAAAAAATTTGATGGAAAGTATATTCGCTATCGGGCGCCCAGGCAGATGTATGTGCTCGATCCGCGTTACGCTGATGTTCGGAAATATTTGGTGAGTACCTATTGTAATTTTTTGAAACAGTGGCAATTTGACGGATATTGGTTCGATTTTCTGAAAGGTTTTTATCCAAAAGAAGGTGCAGTGATTGATGCCGATAAAGGGCGCGATTTTATTGCAATTGATTTGGCTGTGGATACACTTTATAAAGAGATGGAAACCCATCTGAAGCAGATAAAGCCAAATATTTTCATGGGGCAGGTATTCCCTGTTGTTGGGCCAAATTTAGTGAGCTATCAGAATTTTCTGACAGGTTTTGTAGGTGTTGAAAATACGCGGATTGTTCGTGAGAAGATGGTGAATAATCGCTTGTTGTATGGCCCATATACTCCATTTATGGAAGTCGTTGCGGTTCATCCCAAAGATACTGACACAGACATTGCGCGCAAGTTACAGTCGGTCCTGTTTGGCAACCCTTATTTATCTTTTTTTGTAACAACATTGCCTGAATCTTCAAAAAGAACCATTCGCTTTTGGCTCGGCTACTGGCGACAAAACCACCATGTTATTTTCGATGGAAATTTCGAACCGTTGCAGGTATCACGGTTTTATCCGTTGGTGAAAACCGAAGACAGGGAGAAAATCATCTATCTTGAATACGAGGACGGCGCTATAAATCTGCCACTGGTCGTTGATAAAACGATTGATGTAATCAACTCAAAAACCTCGGAAAATATTCAGTTTGTGGTTAGTAAATCCTCTGGTCAGTACAACTACGAGATATTTAGTTGCAAAGGCGAGAGTCTCGAAAAGGGAATTTCCAAAAGCAAAAATAAAAATCTGATTGAGTTTAAGGTTCCAACAGGTGGATTTATCCGCGTTTACCCAAGTTCTGAACTAACCGGCTTGTAGTGCCTTTTCAGCCATTTAGCCAATCCGTCGAGCCCGGGGAAAAGCACTCGTTCGGTTATGTTTGCCTGATCGAGTTTGTCGCGAATTTCCAGCTTCAGTTCTTTGGGGATAATTATTCTCCTGAAAAGTTCCGGGTGAAGAATTAGCCAGTCGTCTAAAATGGCTGTAGGCTTGTTCATTACCGAAAATAATGCGAACTGGTTGACAATTCGTTCGTCGAGCGACGGCGGCTCAAAAAAGATCACCTGATCATCTTTGAAAAGACAGTCCAAGTCACTCAGCGAAACAATTTTTTCCAGCATTTCCAGCGTAAATGCGTTGCATTTTTCAATTCTTAACCCATCGCTGAATGGGGCAGGAACCAGTTGATTTACTTTCACAAAATCAACCTTCCAGATAATTCCGTCGGTGTCGTATTTTTCGGTGTTGGCCGTGGCAAAGTGCATGGCTATAAATGGCGAATAAGTCCAGTCAATCAGTCGGGTTGGCAACCCGTGATGTTGCGCCAAAACCAGCGCGCGCCAAAAAGTCCCGGTAAGTTGAGGATCTGCGTTTATGGAGTATTTTCTGAAATTCCGGAGCAAATGGTACTCCAGTTCTGGTTTTTCACCACAATTCCGAAGAAAGCTGTTCTTTAGTTCGTAGTTTTTGTCCGATAATCCGCGGAAAGCATAATCCGAACGATACCGGCCCATGTCGGGTTTCCACGAGTCATGGTAAACTTCTTCGCACAATTGTTTCCACGACTGAATAATAATATCGTTTTGCTCGATCATTCACCGGTATTAAATACCCGTAAATATAATTATTTGCCGACAGTTTAAACGGTTCCTTTTTTTTGAATTGGCGATTTAATATTCTTTTGATCAATTTTGTGTACAGCCTGGTTTCCTTTACCTGCGGAAATGGTTGTGTCTTTTACAGTTATTTCAGGTTTGATAATTTTTTTGTCATTTTGAACTTTGTTTTCCTGAAATGATTTGGATTCGACAGCGGCTGGTTTCGATAACAGCGGTTGGTTTACATGTATTTGCGATGTGAGTTTTAAGCCAAGCAAATAGAACACCGAGGCTCCGAATAAAATTAGTTTCATGGTTTTCTGTTTATGTGGACTAAGGTAGGTTAAATCAACGAAATTACCATCTTGCCCGTTGATAAATGCAGGATGTTTTCGGTGGAATGACTGTTTTTACCGGATGAATGACTATAACAAGGATAGTAAATGGAATTTTTACAGCTTGCTATTCGAATGAGTTCTCATTAATCGTGTCCGGGAAATACAATTCCTGCATCGGCTCTAACGCGGTCCATTGTATCCATCAGGTCAACCGAAATCTGGTGGGTCATCCAATCGCTTTCAACCATTCCTTTATCGAGGCAATTCATCACATGGGCAGCTTCTAATTCGTAGCCAAATCCTGCTCCTTTTTCAAACGTTATGAGCTTTTCCTCTTCCCAGTTTTTCCAATATGTGAGCGATGTTGGCGTGTAAAAGCGGCGGTTGAGCCTGACGAAACCGTTCTCGAACGAAAACTCGGTTTGGGTGGACGAGAATGCAGCGAAGCTTGACACAAGCGACGCAATCTGACCACCGGGATAAGTGAACGACATCATGATAGATTCCTCTGCACCCGTGGGGCAGAACTTAGCCAAAGTTTTTATCTCGGAAGGCTTTCCAAAGGCCATGAGCGACATAAAGATGGGATAAATGCCGATGTCGAGCAGCGAGCCACCGCCCAGATCGACATTATACAACCGCTTTTCCGGATTGTATTCGGCATTGAAGGCGAAATCGGAGCGAACCATTTTCAATGCGCCTAACTCGCCGGAATGAATAATATCGAGAACCTTCAGGAAACTAGGCTGAAAGCGTGTCCAGAAAGCTTCCATCAGGAAGGTATTGTTGCGGTGCGAGGCTTCGATCATCTCGCCTACTTCCTTGGAGTTGATGGCAAAAGCTTTTTCGCATAATACTGCCTTTTTATGGTTGAGGCAAAGTAATGCGTGCTCGTAGTGATGCGAGTGGGGCGAGGCAATGTAAACCACATCGACGGCCGGATCGCTGACCATCTCTTCATAACTGCCGTAGGCTTTTTCGAAACCCAGTTCGGAGGCAAAGGCCTGCGCATTTTCGAGCGAGCGCGAGGCGGCCGCATACAGCCGCGCATTGTGCAGAAGTTTTAAATCGGTGGCGAATTTGCGGGCGATTTTGCCGCATCCAAGGATGGCCCAGTTGTATGTTTTGCTCATGATGGCTGGTTTGGTTATTCGGTGTGCAAAATAAGCATCTTTTGCGGATTTTCGAATTGTTCCTGATTGCAAGAACTTTTATACTTCGCAGGGTTCCCCCATATAGGCTGGGACTAAATAATGGTAGGCGTATTTTAATAAATAGTTTCCGATAAAAGGAATATAATTATTGATATTCAATAAATTTTTGCTATATTTGTGATGTGATTTTAACGTTAAACAACATGTCAAAAACAAACAACTTCGTATTTTGGGGCTTATACATTGTGGCTTGGCTCATTTTTGTCGGCTTAAGTATTGACGCAGGAGGCTTACTGGTAAATTTCTTTTTCAGTCTGTATAAACCTGAATTTATCCAAAATCTTTATCAAAAGTTGGACTTGACAGAAATGTACAAAGACAGTAGATTAGCTTTTTTCGGCATATATAGCTTTATCCTTGCCATTTCAATTTTAAAAGCTTGCCTATTCTATATCGTTATCAGACTAATGCACAAAATGGATTTATCAAAACCGTTCAACACTTTTGTTGCGAGACAAATCTCACAAATTAGTTATTACACCCTTTCAATTGGAATGTTGAGTTATATAGCCAGACAGTTAGCTGAAGATTTAATGTGTCGCGGTTTTGTTACCAATAACTTGAACCAATTTTGGGCGGACAGTCAAGCATTTATTTTAATGGGAGCTGTAATTTATGTTATTGCGACTATTTTTAAAAAAGGAGTAGATATTCAAAACGAAAACGAATTAACCATATAAGCTATGCCAATTATTGTAAATCTTGACGTGATGATGGCTAAAAGGAAAATGTCGTTGAATGAACTTTCTGAAAAAGTTGACCTGACGCTATCTAATCTTTCGATACTAAAAACAGGAAAGGCAAAAGCTATTCGTTTTACCACTTTAGATGCTATTTGCAAGGTGTTGGACTGTCAACCCGGTGATATTCTGGAATATGTTGGCGACGACAAAAAATGACGGGCGTTGATTCAATTGGTGCCGGAACCATACCCCTGACAGGTTTTTAAAACCTGTCAGGGGTAAAGCGCAAAATTTGATGAACTTCATTCCCTGAATTCTGTTTGTATGCTGAACTCAATTTTTTGTCATGGCCGAATTAAGAACAGAGCGGGAGCGGTTGCCGCGTTGGATGAAAGCCCAGCTACCCAGCGGCGAAAACTACTCGAAAGTGAAACGACTGATTGCCGACCACCGCTTACACACGATATGCACCAGCGGAAATTGTCCCAACAAAGGCGAGTGCTGGAATGCAGGAACAGCCAGTTTCATGATTCTGGGCGATAAATGTACCCGTAACTGTCGGTTTTGTTATGTCCAGAACGATGTGCCCGATCCGGTTGACTGGATGGAACCACTCCGCCTGGCTAAAACTATCCAAACTCTTGGCTTAAAACATTGTGTGATTACCTCTGTAACCCGCGACGATCTGGAAGATGGCGGAGCTGAATTTTGGGCCACCACCATCCGCAAAATCAAGGAGCTGAATCCGGAAACAACCATCGAA
Organism: Prolixibacteraceae bacterium; assembly: GCA_035353575.1. Taxonomy (GTDB): domain Bacteria; phylum Bacteroidota; class Bacteroidia; order Bacteroidales; family Prolixibacteraceae; genus Aquipluma. The sequence goes on from DAOPZV010000010.1 coordinate 20,449, forward strand.
ACGCTGATCCCTGATTTTAATGCCAATCCTGAGTTGATTCAGAAGGTGATAGATGCGCGCCCTGATGTAATTTCGCATAACATGGAAACCGTTCGCCGACTAACGCCGAAAGTGCGTAGCACGGCTCGCTACGACCGCAGCCTGAAAACAATCTCGATCATTGCCTCAGCCGGAATTGTAGCTAAATCGGGAATAATGGTTGGATTGGGTGAAACCGAAAGTGAAGTGCTGCAAACGATGGACGATCTTCGGCAGGCTGGCTGTAAAGTGCTTACCGTTGGACAGTATCTTCAACCCGATTCAAATTTACTTCCTGTTCAGGAATACATCACTCCGGAGCTGTTCGAACAATATAGGATGGAAGGCATGAAACGCGGATTCTCCTATGTAGAAAGTAGTCCGCTGGTGAGATCCTCGTATCATGCCGAGAGACATGTGAAAGCATAGTGATTTAATGCCCAATAATCAATAAAGAATACCCAATTTTCAAATTCTCATGCAATTTGAAACCTGAAATTTGGGACTTGAAACTAATTTATGAAGAGACAAAAGCATACCGTTCAGCAAATTATTAATCTGACTCCAGAAACCTTTATCATCCGGCTAGATCGCGGAAATTTCCGGTTTGAACCGGGTCAGTATGTAATCATTCGCATTCCTGGTCAAAACAAAGGTCGGGAGTATTCAATTTTTTCAGGAGTTAACGACAATTACCTTGATTTTCTGATTCGCGAAATTCCGGAGGGAGAGTTTTCCAGGTACCTGCGTCATTTATTGCCTGGATCGGAACTGGACATTGAAGGGCCCAAAGGCTATTTTGTACTCGATGAAAAAACCAAGGCGGGACACAAAGCCTTGTTTATCGCCACAGGCACTGGCATCTCTCCGTTTCATTCGTATGCCCGGTCGTTTCCTGATTTGCACATTAAAGTGATTCATGGCGTGCATTTCGACGACGAAGCATACGGACGTGGTTCATTTGATAATGGGAATTACTTTTTGTGTACCTCACGGGTTGACAAAGGCGATTATTTTGGCCGCGTAAGCTATTACCTCAAGGCAAGCGAGCTTGATCCGAAGATGATATATTACCTCTGCGGAAACTCCTCGATGATTGATGAAGTAACCACAATTTTAGAAAGTAAAGGAGTTCCAGCCGAACATATACGAACAGAAGTATTTTTTTAAATTGAAATATATTTTTTTTGAATCCTGTTCTCGCTTCGAGTTCAGGATTTTTTACATGTCTTTGTGCTGTCTGTCCTATTTTTTTAATTTTGTGTCGATGCCCTTTGGTGCAGAAATTCAACTTGCGAATAATGAAAGCAATAAGCATTGGCAATGAAATTAAAAGCCGTTGCCCCAACCTGAGACTTGGATGCATCGAAACAGATGTCGTTATAGCTGAACCTTCTTCGGCCTTTTTACAAGAAATGGATGCAGCAATTCAACAGCTTGCCCAATCACTTTCTATCGAATCTATCAGTAAAATTCCATCAATTTCGGCGGCGCGAAAAGGTTACAAAGCCTGCGGAAAAGATCCGGCTCGCTACCGGTTGTCAGCCGAGGCATTGCTTCGGCGCGTGGTCTCAGGTAAAGGCCTTTATCAGATCAATAATGTTGTCGATCAGTTAAACCTGGTTTCGATTTCGACAGGTTTCTCCATTGGCGGATACGATGCCGATCAGATTTCAGGAGAAATCACCTTTGGAATCGGGCGCGCAGATGAACCCTATTTCGGAATTGGACGGGGAGAGTTAAATATTGAGTATTTACCTGTATTTCGTGATGAGATTGGCGCTTTTGGGACGCCAACCAGCGATTCGTCGAGGACGGAAGTGACAGGTAAAACAAGTCGGTTCCTGATGATAATTATCGACTTCGAAAGCAGTAATTTACTAGACGAAGCATTGCTTAAGGCTCAAAAATTACTGATGAAACACTGTAGAGCCGAAAATATTGACGTTAGAATTATTCAATAGATATGTGGAGAAAGTTCTGTAAATTTTTACTAAAGCTCTGGGGCTGGAAGACGGTAAATGGAGTGATGCCGCACAAAAAGGCAATCATTATTGGCGTGCCACATACCAGCGCCTGGGATTTTGTAATTTCATATCTTTATTACACCTCGGTTGGCGGTGTGGCTAATATCGTTATAAAACGCGAGTTTTTCTTTTGGCCGCTCGGTTTCTTCCTGAAGAAAATGGGAGCTATTCCGATCGATCGCTCCAAAGGTGTTTCCGTGGTGAAGCAAATTATTCATGAAATGAACAGTCGCGAAGTGATGCACCTGGCCATTACTCCCGAAGGAACACGACACCTGAATAAAAAGTGGAAAGCAGGTTTTCATACCATTGCCAAAGCGACCGGCGCGGTTGTTTACCTTGGGTTTTTCGATTTTGGACGCAAGGAAATTGGTTGGATTGAAACACTGGAGCTGACGGATGACGCGGATGCAGATATTCGCCGGATGAAAGCTTATTACCGTGCGCGCGGAATTGTTGGAAAGTATCCGGATCAATTCACTGCAGAAGACTAAATATTATTTACAATTTGCCGCTTTACGATTGGTAAGCACAATGAAGAAAGACAATAATCGTAAATTGTAAATTCGAAAATCATTAATCACCAATGGCTCAGGAAATCCTTAAAATAGCGGCATTTCAGTTCGATCTGATTTGGGAGAATGTAAAGGCAAACCTCGAAAATGTTGGCCGTTTACTCGAATTGTTGCCTACCCAAACCGACATCGTTTTTCTCCCTGAGATGTTTTCTACCGGCTTTACCATGAATGCGCACAAAGTAGCTGAACCCGAAGATGGCGAGACCATGAACTGGTTGAAAAGCCAGGCGTCAAAATATAATGTGGCAATTTGCGGAAGTTTGGTTATTCAGGAAGATCATAAGTTTTTCAATCGGCTTGTATTTGTTGAACCTTCAGGTAACTTTTCGCAATACGACAAGCGGCATTTGTTTACCATGGGAGGCGAAGAAAAACCCTATACGCGGGGCGAACGTCGCCTGGTTATTGAATATCTTGGATGGCGGATTTGTCCGCTTATTTGTTACGACTTGCGTTTTCCTGTATGGGCCAGAAATCTGAACGATTACGATTTGCTCGCCTATTCGGCCAACTGGCCCGAGCAACGCTCGCTGGTTTGGAACGTTTTGCTGAAAGCCCGGGCGATAGAAAATCAGTCGTACGTTGTTGGAGTAAATCGGGTAGGGGCCGACGGGAATAAAGTTTCGTATTCGGGGCAATCGCAGGTAATTGATGCAAAAGGTAATGTAATGGTTCAAGCAAAAGACTATTCCGAAGAAATCGTTTGCACAGAGCTATCGTACTCAAAATTGATACTATTCAGAAAAAAATTCCCGGTACTCGACGATGCCGATTCCTTTTCTCTTGAATTATGATTTATTGATTTATTGTGCCGGATCAGAGCGATGGTTCTATCGTATTGAAATCAAAACTCCATGTTTCCTGAATAAATATCCATATTGTTTCTTGCCGATTTGGTGAACTTGCAACGCTCTTTAATCTGATTAAACAAAAAATGCTATGCTCAAAAAATTTCTTTTATTACCCGTATTGATTTCGTTTGCAATTATAACTTCTGCACAGAAATACGAAAATTTGGTGCCAACTCCGCCTATGGGTTGGAACAGCTGGAATAAATTTGGCTGTAATGTCAGTGAAAAACTGATTATGCAAATGGCTGATCAGATGATTAGCAGCGGCATGCACGATGCCGGTTACGAATACATTGTGATTGACGACTGTTGGCAGGTCGATCGCGACGAAAACGGAAATATCGTTGTTGACAAGGACCGCTTCCCAAGTGGAATAAAAGCTTTAGCCGATTATATACATGCAAAGGGCCTGAAATTTGGAATTTATTCTTGTGCTGGCTCAAAAACCTGCGCCGGACGTCCCGGTGGAAGAGGCCATGAATTTCAGGATGCACTTACTTATGCTCGTTGGGGAGTGGACTATCTGAAATACGATTGGTGTAATACCACTACTCAGGAAGCCAAATCAAGCTATACAACCATGCGCGACGGTTTGTTTGCTGCCAAACGCCCGATTGTTTTCAGCCTTTGCGAATGGGGAACTGCCAAACCATGGGAATGGGCAAAAGAAGTTGGTCATTTGTGGAGAACCACCGGTGATATTGTTGATCGTTGGGACTCAATGATTGATATTTTGGATAAAAATCGCGATCTGGCTAAATATGCTGGTCCGGGAGGATGGAACGACCCCGACATGCTTGAAGTTGGTAATGGCGGAATGACCACCGAGGAATACCGCACTCATTTTTCTCTTTGGTGTATGATGGCTTCTCCGCTTATGGCAGGGAACGATTTGGGCAATATGACCCCTGAAACAAAAGAGATATTAACCAATTCGGAACTGATTGCACTCGATCAGGATAAACTGGGTAAACAGGGTTTTTGCTACCGCGATAACGGCGACTACGAAATTTGGATTAAAAAGCTTGACGGAAAAGAAAAAGCTGCGTTACTCCTGAATCGCGGCGACGAAGAAAAAACTGTCCAGGTTGATTTCAATGTTTTGCTTCGGGGCAACGACGATTACTGGTCGAACGAACCATATAAACTGGCCGATTACAAAGTTCGCGATTTGTGGTTGCACAAAGAAGTGGCTATGGATAAACCAGTAATGAATATCACTCTTCCGCCGCACACCGTTAAAGTATTCCGATTCATTAAAAAATCATAATGATTCATCTAACTATTTTGAATATGAGAAATTTTGTTTTGTTATTCTTCCTGTGTTTGGGTCTGGCAGTTTCCGCCAAAGACTATTCTGTTACTTCGCCAAATGGCACAATTAAGGTGACAGTTTCAATTGATACACAGATTAAATGGTCGGCTACGGTAAACAACCAGCCAATCTTCACCAACAACACGTTGAGTCTCGATCTTGGAACAGCAGTTTTGGGCGCCAATCCTAAACTTGCCTCAGCCAAAAACTCGTCGGTAAAATCGGTTGTTGAGACCGTTGTCCCCGTAAAATCAAAAACTATCGACAATACCTACAACCAACTAAACCTAAATTTTAAGCCCGATTACACCGTTAGTTTCCGCGTATTCGATAACGGTATTGCCTACCGTTTCGAAACCAATATGAAAGGTGATGTTACAGTTAAAAACGAAGAAGTCAACCTGAATTTTGCCGGCGATTACGGCGTTCTGTTTCCTGAAGAAGAAACCGTTTATTCTCATTACGAACGTTTGTACCTCGACACAAAGATTGGTGCACTTGCCGCCGGAAAGTTTGCTTCACTTCCAACTTTGGTTAAAGCCGACAACAATGTGAAAATCGGAATCACTGAAGCGGATTTGTTCGACTATCCTTGTCTGTTTATGGAAGCAACCGGCAAAGCAGCATTCAAAAGCAAATATCCCAAAGTTATCCTGAAGGCTGATCCCAAAGGTGACCGCGGCATTCAAAACATTCAGGAAGCCGATTACATTGCTAAAACTTCAGGAACACGTAATTTCCCGTGGCGTGTTTTCATGATCAGTACTGAGGACGCCCGTTTGGTAGAAAATCAGATGGTATTTCTTCTTTCAAGAGATTGCAAACTGACTGACACCAGCTGGATTAAACCGGGACAGGTTGCCTGGGACTGGTGGAACGAAAACAATGTTTATGGCGTTGATTTCAAGGCCGGTCTGGATACCAAAACTTACAAATACTACATCGATTTTGCTGCAAAAAACAAAATTCCATACATCATTTTAGATGAAGGTTGGACAAAATCGACACTGAATATTAAAGAAGCTAATCCAACCCTGGATATTAAGGAATTGATTGCATACGGTAAATCGAAAAATGTGGATATTATTCTGTGGTGCCTTTGGAATGCGCTGGATGCCGACATGGACAACATTTTGGATATTTACGCCAAGTGGGGTGCAAAAGGTATCAAAACGGACTTCATGGCCCGTTCTGAACAATACATGGTTAATTTTTACGAGCGTACAGCAAAAGCCTGTGCCGACAGAAAACTGTTGGTCGATTTTCATGGAGCGTTCAAACCTTCAGGAATGGCTCGCGCTTATCCAAATATCATCAATCATGAAGGTGTAAAAGGTATGGAAAATTGCAAATGGAGCAAGGATATTACTCCTGAGCACGACGTAACCTTGTGTTTCACCCGTATGTTAGCTGGTCCAATGGATTTTACTCCTGGAGCAATGACCAATAAAAATGAAAAAGATTATTCGATCAGTTTCTCACATCCTATGAGCCAGGGAACTCGTTGCCACCAGGTAGCCATGTATGTTTGCTACGATGCTCCGGTACAAATGCTGGCTGATAGTCCATCGAATTACTATAAGGAACAGGAAACGGTGTCGTTCATTACACAGATTCCGACTGTTTGGGACCAAACCAAAGTTTTGGATGCCAAAGTTGGCGATTATATTTTGATGGCTCGCCAAAAAGGGAATAACTGGTATTTAGGTGCCATGACTGACTGGACTGGCCGCTCGCTGGATGTAGATTTATCGTTCCTTGGAGAGGGAACTTACGAAATTGAAATCATGCAAGATGGCATCAACGCCGAAGTTTCGTGCAACGACTACAAGCGAATAGTAAAGCAGGTAACCAAAGCCGACAAACTGAAAATTGATTTGGCAAAAGGTGGTGGTTGGGCTGCAATTTGCAAAAAGATTTAAAGAAATTTCCTTTATCGATAAGGGTTTTATTCGTGTAACTTGTCATTACAAGAGATTAAATTGACCTAAACCAGATACACCAATTTGTAAACAGTAAATTCCTAAACCTGCTTTAACACTAAATCAAGTTAAGGTCGTTCGATTTTGTTCGGACGACCTTTTTTATGTTTTTAAATGGTTATTTGAATAAAACTAAAAACTTAGTTTGAAAACTAAATATTTAGTTTTATATTTGTTTTGGATATCCGATTCATCCGTTTGGGCTGAAATCAGGAACTGATCAATCCTGAATTCTCCATCGGATCGAATAATTTCCTCTTTTTTTTGTCTTGAATAACTAAAAACTTAGTTTAAAAACTATTTTCTTAGTTTTTGGCAGAATTTTTGTAGATTGAATCCTAAAAATGAACTGAAATGAAAGAACTTACCCGAGCTGAAGAACAAATTATGCAGGAATTGTGGGTGCTCGAAAAAGCCTTTGTAAAAGACATTATCGACAGGCTTCCAGATCCAAAACCTGCATACAACACGGTTTCCACGATCATTCGTATCCTGGAGAAAAAAGGTTTTGTCGATCATTACGCCTACGGGAAAACTTACCAGTATTTTCCGCTGATCAGCAAAAGTGAGTACACGAAATCGTATTTCAGGAACTTTTTGAGCGGGTATTTTAGCAATTCATTTCAGGAAATGGTATCTTTTTTTGCCAAGGAAGACAAAATGAGCCTCTCCGACCTTGAAGAAATGGTCAAGGAAGTTGGAAAAGATTTGGA
>DAOPZV010000010.1:28032-37118 GCA_035353575.1 Prolixibacteraceae bacterium
TGGTGTGGCGTTCTTTGCCTTTAAACTGCTGGTTCAACTGGGAATGATTGTCAGGTTAATCGTTTTGAATGAAGTGATTACTGAAGGCAAAAACAAGATGGTTTTTTTGGATAGAGAGCTGAGTCCTTTTTCTTTTCTTAATTACATTTTCGTCAGCCGTAATTTGCATGAGACCAAAGGTTGGGAAAAAATGATTGAACACGAGCAGCAGCACATCAGTCAGGGGCATACTGTTGATGTGCTTGTACTTGAGGTGATTGCGATTGTTCAGTGGTTTAATCCGTTCTTTTGGATGTTCAGGCGGGCATTGCGCGAAAACCACGAATTTTTAGCCGATCAGGCTGTAATCGCGCACGGAACTGCTCCATCGTGGTACAAGCAGATTCTGATCAATCAGTATGTTGGCGACCAGATTGTTATTGCCAACAACTTCAATTATTCATTAATTAAATCCCGAATTAAAATGATGTCAAAAATAAAATCAGGAAAAATCACCTACGCTAAAATACTGTTAGGTGTTTTATTGGCAGGAAGTTTAACCGCTTCGTTTGCCTTCGAACCCAAAAACATGAAAAGTTTGCCTCAGACTCCCAAGCCACAGGCAAAAACAATCATCGTTGATGGAAAACCAGTGCAGTTATCGGGCGATGCTGCCGGAATTGAAAAACTGTTAAGAGCAATTTCCGAATCAGATAATTTCGATTTGAAGCAGAATAAAGCTTCAGGCGAAGTTACCTTGGTGCCCAAAATGAATGTGGTAAACGAAATAGTAGCTGTAGGATATGGATTAAAGACAGCACCACCACAGAACGAGGATGAAGTCTTTGTTGTGGTTGACCAGATGCCGGAATATCCGGGAGGTATTGATGCCTTGCGAATGTTTTTGGCACAAAACATAAAATATCCGGTTAAAGCACAAGAAAAAGGCACTCAGGGCAAAGTCTTTGTGAATTTTGTGGTTGAAAAAGATGGAACAGTTGGAATGGTCAAAATTGCCAGAGGTACGTCTCCGGATCTTGACGCAGAAGCTGTACGCGTTGTAAAGCTTATGACTAACTGGACTCCAGGAAAGAATAGTGGAAAGCCAGTGAGGGTTTCCTATACTCTTCCAATTAATTTTGCACTTCAGTAGTTGTGAAAACACCGCCCGGAATTGAACTTATATTTCGGGCGGTGTTTGCCCCCACTTAAAATAATTGGCTATGTTCAGCAAATGGATTGCCCTTTTCGTTTGTGCAATTCCGTCGCTGGTTTTTGCACAAAGTGTTGATGATTTAATTTTATTAAAGATTATCAGGAAGCGTTATCGGTAATTCATAAAGACCTAGAAGTGCAACCAGACGCAGAACTCTATTTTAAGCAAGGTTTGATTCATGAAAAATACCTGACCATGGTTAGTGATGGCACACCAAATGCCAAATTTGCCGAAGATCGAAATGGAAAATCAGGGATACTATTCGAAAAAGAAAAAATAGACTTTTCTGAAAATGAAAATAGCCGGAATTTTAGAATTTTCCGGCTATCTTTTTTGTATAACTATTAATTCGAAAATCGAAGCTTACCGCCCTTTTTAATATCCTCGTGCTTAATCACAAAAGGAATATCTTTCCCATTTAGCTCTGCTTTATTGAATGTTTTGTATGTGTCTGGCTCGTCTTGCCTAATCGTAAATTTTCCTCCGGGATAATATTTTGGGTTGAGGTTTAATTTCACTTCATTGAAAATTGGCGATGAAACCTGATATTCGCCGGTTCCAGGAGAAACAGGATAAAAACCCATAGCCGAGAAAACATACCAAGCCGACATTTGTCCTGAATCGTCGTTGCCAGGGATTCCGCCGTCGTATGGATTGTACTCCGATGTCATTATGTTTTTGACTGTCTTTTGAGTTGTGGTATAGTCGCCCAGAAAATTGTAGAGGTATGGTATGTGATGACAGGGCTCGTTGGCGTGCCAGTATTCGCCGGATGAAAACAGTTCGTCGAGCTTTTGACGCACTTGTGCTTTGTTGCCAATGAGTTCGAATAGTCTGGGAATATCCTGAGGCACAAACCAAAGATGATGCATGGGCGTCCCTTCTGTCAGGTACGAAGCCCTCTCATTCGGATTGTAATCGATGTTCCACGTTCCGTCGGTGTGTCTTCCCCGCATACTCTTTGTTTCGTCGTCGAAAACGAGTTCGTAGTTCTTTGCATGTTTCGCCAAAACTTTCGCATCGTCGGTTTTTCCATATTTTTCAGCTACTTTAGACAATACAAAATCGGTCATAGCATATTCAAGCGTGCGCGAAACCTGCTCATTTTTATGGAATGCTTCATTAATACTGTCTTCCAGCGGAATAAATCCATACTGAAGATAGGATTTCATTCCACGACGGCCTTTGCCATTTTTGAAATCTTCACCTTCCGGAACTTCAAATGCATTTTTGCGCATGTATTGGTAAGCTTTATCGATGTTGATATCGAACCCTTTCAGATAAGCGTCGCCAAGAACGGTGTTGCCGTGATCGCCGACCATAGCCGATGTGTAGCTGTTCCACATCGGAAAAATAGGCAACCATCCGCCTTGTTCCGCTTTCAGCACCAGCGATTTCATCATGTCCTCGTATTTGTCAGGGGCAACCAAACTAACTAGCGGCAGTTGTGCTCTGAAAGTATCCCACAGCGAGAAATCGTCGTAATAAACATGGCCGGGTTCTATTTTTTCGGTCTTTTTGTTGCCATCGAACGATGGGTACGAACCATCCACATCGCTGTATGTTCTCGGATAAAGCATAGCGTGATAAAGTGCAGTGTAAAAAGTGGGGTAATCTTCTTTTTTTCCACCTTTTATTTCTATGGCAGATAAAGCTTCATTCCATACTCGTTCTGTTTCTGCTTTTGTTTTATTGAAATCCCAATGAGGAATTTCTGCATCGAGGTTAGCGCGGGCGGCTTCAATACTGGTAAAAGAGGTTCCAACTTTTGCTAAAATAACTCCATCTTTTTTGACATTAAATGCGGCATAAGCTCCAATGTCGGGTTTCCCTGACATTTCTAGTTCCTTTTTGTGGTCCTCCATTTGCATATAGCAACCATAGTTGTCCATCGGTTGGTCGAACCGGATTACGAAATACCCATTGAATCCGGCTGGTTGGCCCCAACCCTGGTAAATTCGGTGAACCGGATTGTATCCGTATATTTCGTTCTTTTCCGGATCAATTTTGACGTATCCTTGTCCGGTGTCACTGTTGGGTGTAACAACGATCTTTGCGTCCGTATCCTGAATGTATGAGAATTTGAAAAATCCACAGCGCGCTGTTCCGGTAATTTCAACTAAAGTTAATTTTTGCTGAAGGAGCATAACCGAATAGTAGGCTGGGGTAGAGGTCTCGCTTTCTTTGTTGTAATCACAGGCTCGGTCGCTTGCAAATGTTTTCAGGTAACCAGATATCGGCATTATTGTAAAACTTCCGTAATCCTGAGTACAAGAACCTCCCAGCCAGTGTGTTCCCCTAAATCCCTGAATAGCTTTACCTCCATAGTAATAAGGTGAAATACACTTGTTTTCGGTGTCGCGGGTTTGCGGCGTCCATTGGGTCATCCCGAAGGGGGTTGATACGGCTGGAATGTCCTGGCACCATGCCTCTGAACCTTTGTTGTGTTTAACCGAATTAGGTCCTGATGATAACCCTGTTCCAATCAGCGGATTGACAAATTGAATGAGATTTTCGGCTTTTCGTTGGCAGCCCGAAAATAAAAGAGTTGATGTCAGTATAACTGACAAAAAAAACTTGTTTTTCATCGTCGAAATTCATTTTTGGTTTCTGCATTTCATGATTTATTTAAAATCTATGATTTGCTCTTGTTTGCGTGCCTTAAAAATACTGTATTTCTTTTATCCCGATTAATTGTTTGTTTTTTTTCTGGCTGTTTTCAAAAAGGTTTTTTCTAGTTTTGTCAATGTTAAACCAATAAACTATATTCATCATGATTAAACCAATGTTTACGTTCCTTTTGCTTTTACTGGCAACAATTTTCGCGGTAAATGCACAGCAGGAACAACGCCCTGGCCCGCAGCCTCCGGCCGAGACTGGCGAAAAATTTAAAGTGGGCATGGCCGGATATTCGTTTGCCAAGGTAAATGATCTGGATAAGTCGCTTTCAATTATGCAACGCGCTGATGTTCATTATTTATGCATCAAGGATTTTCACCTGCCTTTTAAAAGTACCACTGCTGAAATAGCAGCCTTCCATGCAAAACTTAAAGAAAAAGGTGTAACAGGATATGCTGTTGGACCCATTTATATGAAATCGGAGGCCGAAATCGACAGTGCTTTTGCCTATGCCAAAAGAGTTGGGGTGAAGTTGATTGTTGGGGTTCCGAACTACGAGCTTTTGCCGTATGTTGATAAAAAAGTGAAAGAGTACGATTTTAAATATGCGATCCACTTACACGGCCCGGATATTAAAACTTACCCGGATGCACAAGATGTTTGGGATCACGTGAAAGATCTTGACCCGAGAATTGGTATGTGCCTTGATATTGGCCATGATACCAGAAATGGTAAAGATCCGGTTGCCGACTTAAAGAAGTTCCACACTCGCGTTTTTGATATTCATATTAAAGATGTTACCGGTCCAACAAAACTTGGTTATTCCATCGAGATTGGACGTGGGATTATTAATTTTCCGGCATTTATTAAGATGTTGAGAGAAGTTGGATACAGCGGAATGTGCAGTTTGGAATACGAAAGAGATATGGCTACTCCTGAAATGGGAATTGCCGAATCGCTCGGATATTTCAGAGCCATTATCAGGGCAACTAAGAAATAATTCCTTTAGAAAGAGATTTGAGGGCAGGTGATCGTTCACCTGCCTTTTTTATTTCAGCTAATTCTGAATAATCTTATTTTGTGCAAGAATGTCGTTGAGTCCTATCGAATTAACTCTTACTCCCGAATTTCCATTATTTGGAGAAAGAGGCTTTCTGGAAACAATATCTCGATTCCCGATTTCGAAATAGAATCGACTTCCCTTGTTTTCTTCCGATGTGAAATTTAAATTGCTGCCGAGCAGTTTGATCAAACCGCTGCTGATTGCCAGTCCTAGTCCAAAGCCGCGATGCCCTATAATCGGATTTTTCCCTTTGAAGAATGGTTTAAAAATCAATTCTTTATTCTGCTCGGCAATTCCGCATCCCGAGTCTTCGACAAATAACTCAATTCCGCGCGCAGTCTCCTCAAATCCAAAATGAATATATCCCTCCGAAGTGAAAAAGAATGCATTGTTAAGCAGGTTTCTGAAAACGTGTATTAATCTTACAGGATCAGAATAAAGTTCGATTTCCGTTTTCTGCCTTCCGCAGATTACCTTGAAATTCACTTTCTTCCGGGTAGCTTTTAGGTCCGATTGGTTGTATTCCTTGTAAAGTGTGTTGAGCAAGTTATTGAGGTTGAACGTTTTTTTATCAATGTTATACTGTTTTTCCTGAATCTTCGAAATGTCCATAATGTCGTTGATGAGTTTAAGAAAGTCGTTGCTGTTTCTCATGAGATTTCCGGCAAAGATTTTTTTATCTTCTTCCGAAAAAGAATCGTCAAGCAACAATTCGCAAAACCCGAGTATTCCATTTAGAGGAGTCCTTATTTCGTGCGACATATTGGCTAAGAAGGCTGATTTGAGGATGTCTGATTCTTCTGCCTTTTGCTTTGCTACCATTAATGTCTCTTCAATTTTATTCTTTTTTACGATTTCTCTCCTGATTAAAAAGAATAACAGGCAGGCGGTTGCTAAAACGAAGAACCAACCTTTATAGGTTTGTAATGCCGTGACTGCATTGGCCGAACCACCGAGTGACAAAATAAATCTGTCTGAAAACAGGATCCATATAAACCCCACAATCAGGTAAATGAGGGCTATTTTTAAGGCAATTCTGTTTTTCATTTGTCACTATTGATTTTCAATATTTTATACTTAAAAACTTTTTCAGAAGTTACTTTAGCTAAAAATAGAAATTTTATGGAAGGAAAGGAAGATATATCTGACAAAAAAGGAAATATTGCAAATACATTGAATCGTTCTGGTGCAGTGTATTCAGGAGTATGATTTAGCACATAGATTTAAAATTTGAGTGGCTGTTTAGTTAGAAATTTCTAATTTTATTTCATAAATGATTTAAGAGTACGTTTCGTTTTTTTTCTACTCTACTAAACTGAAAAACAATGAAAAAGTTTATTATTTGTTTAATTTTTATTGCAGGTTTATTACTCGACTCCTGCAAAAAAAACGGCGAGAATTCTCTTTCGGATGATGATCAAAAAGCAATTGCATTTGCGATGTTTAATGCCGGCGCGAATAGTCTGACCAAAAGTAGAAATACCCAGACCAATGCAAAGCAAAATTCGGCAAGCGGAACAGCAAATGTTGCAACTGCAATCAGTGTTCCGGTTAACAACGATTTCGAATACGATTTTCCCGATACGCATGGTGGCAGCATGCATTTAACCGTTGATACGGGTGGTTATACACAATACGATGATAAAACTTATGCGTGCCTGGGTGCGTTCCTGATAATTAATGTCACCGAAAAATAAACCATTACACCGTTGAACTAACCAACGGGCGTTCGGTTTATATCGATTCTGACCCTTCAATGGTTTATTCGGGCAACTTCTATATTTTGCCCGGATGTTCAACCTTCGACACGACAAAGTCATTTTTTCGGATATCCGGAACCTATCGCTGCAATGGAATTGGATACGATGTGGCTTTAGTGACCGGGAAAATCAATGCAGATGGCACTTGTCATGAGATTAGTGGTTTGATAAACGGACGTTCTGTTGATTTTGTATTTTAAATCACCCGGATCTTTGGGTGGCTTATTGTTTTTAAATGGTAATCTTATGAGTTTAATTCTTACATCGGAAGGGGCGGCAGAGTCGGCGTCTTATTTTGAATCGAAACTAAATGTTGAACATTCGGTTTACGAGGTGATTCGAATAATTGATGGCGTAGCCTTGTTCCTTGAAGATCATTTTCAGCGACTTTCGGTTTCAACTGATCTGCAAAAAATGAATCTTCAGCTCGAATTTCAGGAGTTTAAAACGATAATATCAGAACTTACTCGTCGAAACCGCCAGTTTGAAGGAAACGTCAAATTTTCATGTTCCCAGATTGATAATCAGGTTCAATGGGTTTGCAGTTTTATTCCGCACAGTTATCCGATGGCTGCTGACTACCACAAAGGAGTCAAAACCGATTTGCTTTTTGCCGAAAGGAAAAACCCCAATGCAAAGGTTGTGCAGACTTCTGTGAGAGACAGGGCGAACAGGGAAATTGCAGAAAAAGGGCTGTACGAAGTTTTGCTGGTGAATAAAGATAAACTAATTACTGAAGGCAGCCGTTCCAATGTTTTCTTTGTGAAAGATAATCAGTTTTATACTGCACCGGTTTCAATGATTTTAGAGGGAGTTACCCGCCGGAAAGTGTTTGACTGCCTGCATGTGCTTGGATTTACAGTGGTTGAAAAGGCAATATCGAGCGATCGGATTTGCGATTTTGAAGCCGCTTTTCTTACAGGTACTTCGCCTAAAGTATTGCCTGTAAATTCAGTTGGGGAACAGGTTTTTAACGTGAGGAATGATGCGGTTACCCGATTGATGGACAGGTACAATCGAATGATTCAGGAATATATCCGGAATGAAAAATCCTGAGTGAAGAGGTTTGCCGGACTTTAAATCTCAATTTTCTTTTTCCTGCAACCAGTTTGTCATTCCTGGACGAAGTGCAAACCGCCGGTGCTGGTTATCGGTTCGTATTTCCAGCTTTTCTTCTTCCGAATAGGGCGTCCTGAAATAAACATTGTATGCAGCAGGGTAGGGCGCCAGTAATTTCTGTTTGGCCCCGGGCGGAAGCACAATGCCCATAATATCGCAGTAACCGGTTTCTTTCCAAACAATATCGGTCACCATATTTACAATCAGCGTGTCGGCCGACTGGTTGATAATGCAGATTCGCTTAAATGCCCGTTCACTCTGTGTGATTTCGTAGTCAGTATTTAATACACCAGAAATAAACATATTGGCAAAACTTAGTAAAACGTCGCCCACATTGGTGCCTGTGCGGTTTTTGCGCATGTCGTGCTGCCGGTCGATGCTTTGCTTGTCGGACAAATAACGGGTACTGGTGCAGCCGCCACAAACGACTGCTGCCAGCACCAGGATTATCATAGCGTGTTTCCCCATCAGATTTGCGAATAGTCGGTAGGCGTAAGGAATTTTTTGTGAACCTTACTCACTGTGTCGGCATAAATCGGCTTAGCCGACATTGCTTTCCATTCAGGGCTGTCGGAGAATTTTTTCCAATTGGCATCCCGCTCCTCCATATCTTTAAACCAAAGCATATACATTAAGGCTGGCATGCATTTCCCGGCTAATATTTTGCTGAAAAATACGGTTTGAAGGCCAACCTTGTCAAATAAATTGATTTCTTCGTCGTTGAACATGGCAATTTTTCGGCGGGCAGCGTCTTCGTTGTAACTCTCGTAGGTACGCAATTCAAGCAATCCGCGGCTTTTGTCCGGCATTCTTAACTGCGGAACCTTATCGAAGGCTTCAGTCAGGAAGGTTTCATAACGCTCGAAAACCGGCTTGGCTGCCGGTAATTCAAAATATGTTTTGGCAGCGGCGAGGTAATCGCTATTGCTTGTCAATTCTTTCTGAACCTGGAAATAAACCTGTGCTGAAGGATATACAAAAATGGTATATACCTTGGGTGGGTCTTCCTTGTCGTACTCTTCAAAAGCCCCGAGCTTGACACCGAATTTGCCAAACAGCGGTATCAGCGCGTCGGTGAAATACGATTTCAGGATATTTTTCGATCCCCCGCCGGTAAGCTGGTAAATCCTGAATTCGTAAAATTCTTTGTCTTGTAAAGGTAGGTTTGTAGCGGAGGCAATTCCTCCGGAGGCTGCTACTGCGGCAACCGTAGCTGAGTTCTTCAGAAAATTTCTTCGTTGCATGTTGGATTAAGATTTAGTTTGGCTAAATGTAAGCATTTTTAGAGATGCAACGTAATTGCAAGCGGATACAAAAATCGAATGGATGC
>DAOPZV010000011.1:0-36479 GCA_035353575.1 Prolixibacteraceae bacterium
TTGGTTCGGTCGGCCAATGCCCCGATTATCGGGTTAAACAGAAATGCCGCAGTTAAACCAAAAACCAACATGATTACCGATGCATCATTGTTTTTGAGGCCATAAATGTCGGTGTAAAAGAAAGCCAGATAAGTTACCAAAGTCTGAAATACCAAATTGGCCGCCAGGTCGCCAAGACTATAGCCAACTTTTTCGATTACAGATAATTTTTGAGTTGAATCAGACATCACAAATTAGTTTTTTAATTATTGATTAGTTATGATTTTTATAGTTGAATTTCAATGCTTTAAGTCCATTCAATTTGTGCACCGGGCGATCCAATTCTTCCGGAATTTCCTTTCCTGAAAACGTTTGAAAGTACAACAAGCAGGCATCGCGCCACCAAATCGCTTCTTTTTCCTGAACCACAAGTTTTTGCTGAACATCTTTAAACCGCTGTTCGTCGATTTTCCCTTCCTGCTTTTCCCAGATTTCGCGGAAAGTTTTTACCGAACTCACTCCTGAACTGTATTTGTAGCACAGTTCGTCCCAAAGGCTATTCCCGTTGGGCAAAATGTAATTCCAAGGCAAATGATGAAACCACAAAAGGTATCTTTCCGGACAAGTTTCAGGATTATCGAACATGGAGCGGAGAGGCTCGGCATATTGCAAAACGGCCTGGCTTCCGTTTGACGTTCGGTCGAATCCGATTCCGGCAGTGTCGGCTTTGTGGTAATAGCTGGGCAGCCAGTCGGGCCGGGCATTGGGAATCGTGCACCAAGGTTCAGGACCGTAATGATGATCCCAGCCCATCAGGTGATGCAATCCAAGCGGAGTCATATAATTTACAACGGCCTCGCGCGACTGCATCATCATTCGGTTAACTTCCCCGACAAATTGTTTTTCGTGCGAAAAAGTCTGTTCAAGCCATTCTGTTGCAATATCTCTTGACGAAAGCAAATTATTCCAGGCCAAACGGCCAAAAACATACCAGTTCGCCTGATTAAACTGATGACCGCACCAATTTGCATCTTCGCCAATATTGGCAACACCCGCAATCGCAGTAACCGAATCGTTGAAAACTGAACCGTCGGTGATACGGCCAACCGTTGAATTTCGAGTTGGAGAATAGGTGTCGGAATCGAGACATTCTTCGAAAAGTGGCCCCAAATAAGCCAGATGATCGTTCATGCCCAAATATTCTTTGGTGATCTGGAATTCAGCCATCAAGCTCGTTTTTTTCATGGCGCCAAACAGCGGGCTAAATGGTTCGCGCGGCTGAAAATCAACCGGTCCGTTTTTAACCTGAATGAGCACATTGCGCCGGAACTTTCCGTCGAGAGGCAGAAATTCTTTATACGCCTGTTTGGCCCGATCGTCGCCGTCGGGTTTATAAACAAAGGCACGCCACATTACAATTCCACCATGAGGTGCCAACGCATCGGCCAACATATTGGCACCGTCGGCATGTGTTCTGCCAAAATCCTGCGGTCCGGGCAATCCTTCCGAATTGGCTTTCACCAAAAAGCCCCCAAAATCGGGAATCAGCGCATAAATTTCGTCAACTTTTTGTTTCCACCAATCCTTAACATGCTCGTCGAGAGGATCAGCTGTTGGCAATCCGCCAAGCTTTGCCGGCGACGAGAAGTTGACTGCCAGGTAAACCTTGATTCCATAAGGCCTGAAAATGTCGGCCAAAACTTTCACCTTATCCAAACTCGACTTAGCCAATGTTTCGGGCTTTGCATTTACGTTATTTAAAACGGTTCCGTTGATTCCAACAGAAGCGTTGGCCCGTGCATATTTTTCATAGCGGGGACTGACAATCTGTGGCAACTCATCCCATTTCCAGATTGAATGGCCGGCGTAACCGCGCTCAACCGTTCCATCCGGATTATCCCAATGGTTCAGGATACGACGACTATATGAAGGCTTCTCAATCGTACTGATTTCAGCAATAGATTTTCCCTGCTGAAGCATGCGAATGAATTCGAAAACCCCGTACAGCAAGCCGATATCGTTGTTGGCGGCCAGCACAATGACTTGCTTCCCGCCAGAATTGACATTTTTCAATAAAAAACCTTCGGCTCCGCAACCCGAAATTGCTGACCGGTCGATCAATTCTGAGACGGCCTTATCCGATGCGGTTCCAATAACAATCGATCCGTTTTGAATAGTTTTGACTTCGGCAAGCGACAACCCAACCAATCCCTTCCAGGCCTCAAAAAGTTCGTTTTTCGCCAGTTTACAGGTACGACTTTCGGCACTAAATACCACCGACTGAATTTTCGCTGCATATTCTTTTGCTGAAGCCGGAGGCAATGGCTTGTACCGAAGCCAGAGCTCCGAGCCATCCTCGGCTTGCACCATTAGAATTGACTCAAAACAAAAAACGATAATCAATAACCATTTTCTCATTTACCCTTGAAATTATTGTAAGTGATCATGAACGGAGAGGCTGGCAACCCTTCCTTGTTTTTTAGGTTGACATTCCCCGGATTATCGGCCCAGGCATACCGAACTGTTTGGGGCAAACCAACGCCTTCACTCCAGACTTTCACTTTATTTTTGGCAATCACCACTGCATTGGCCCATTCGAAGCGACCATTCTCGCCTGCAATTGCAAAACCTTCCAATACACTGTTGGCATACAAACCCGAACCAACCGACGAGAAAGTCAGAACAACCGCGGTTCCGTCAATCTCGGCACTTTCCAGTTTTGGTCCCGAACTAACAATCGCCGTTTCGTTGTATGCCACACGTTGAGCTTCCAGCGACAATCGCCGTCCAACTTCTTTTTTATTCAGCGGATGAATGTCGTTCCATTCGCCCAGATCGATGGCAACAGCCATTCCGGTGCGAGGCTTTTCCAGCGTTTTTCGCTGTACCTCCCGTAATTCGGCCCAACCACTCTCCTGCGGTTGTTTGGGCGCACTTCCCAAATTAGCCAACTGGACATACAGAAATGGCAACTCCGGATTATTGAACTTTGCTCTCCAGTTATCAATCAAATCAGGAAAAAGCTGGGCATATTCCTTTGTCCGCCCGGTGTTTGATTCGCCCTGGTACCAGATTACACCTTTGATAGCAAAATTCAGCAGCGGATTTATCATTCCGTTGAACAGGCCCATTGGCTTATACTGAAAGAATGTCTGCGAAGCCATCGGCTGCATTTCGGCTCCGGAATGAAATTGCCAGTCTCCGGTTAAATCGACAACTTGAGAACCGATGCGTATTTCGTATGGTTTTTCCTCAACAAATCCACCTTTGCCCGATTGGCTGATCACCCTGACGGTAATCGAATTTCGACCTTTTTTCAGGAGGCCTTTGGGAATATTATAAATGCGTGGAGGATACTGATAGGAGACAGTACCAACAAAAGTTCCGTTAACGAAAGCTGAATCGCTGTCGATGATCCGGCCAAGGCGAAGCACAGCGTTTCGTGCGGCCAGTGAGTCTGGAATATTGAACTCCCGATGGAACCATACTGAACCATTTTTTTGTGACGAAAGCTTGTCGGACCAATAACCCGGAACCGACATCTGAGGCAATGAAGAAAAGTCGGCATTTTCTTTCGACCAAACCGAAACACCTTTATCTTTTTTATTCAATTCGCTAAACCAGCTTTTTCGGTAGGCATTTTCAGCGTTCAAAACACTGTCGATGTAGCCGGATTGAGCACATTTTTGCGATTCCTTGAGCAGCTCGGGATATTTCTTCAGGGCCTCACCGCTCAACCAGGCTTCAGCCGGAGAACCGCCAATTGCATTGTTTATTAAACCAATTGGAACATGATATTTCTGGTACAACTCGTTGGCAAAGAAATAAGCCACCGCCGAGAAATCGTAAATATTTTGCTGATTCGCCGAAACCCATGCCCCTCCCTGCACGTCGTTTTCGGGCATTGTGAAATTGTACCTGAGCGGAACCCTAAACAGCCTGATATTTGTATTGTTTACCTTTTCAATTTCGTGTTGGTACAAATCGAGCACCCGGCGAATGGGAAGTTCCATGTTCGATTGCCCAGAGCAGAGCCAAACATCGCCAATCAAAATATCCTTCAGAATGAGATTATTGATTTGCATTTCGTAAGGTCCGCCAGCGGGCATCGCCGGCAATGCTATTTCCCAGCTGCCTTTCGCGTTGGCAACAGCCCGATAGTTTTGATTGCTGAGCTTAACATTAACCTTCTCGCGAGGAGAAGCACTGCCCCAAATTTTCAACGGGACATCCCTTTGCAAAACCATTCCGTTGCCAATCAAGCGCGGAAGCTTCACTTCTGTCCGGCCAAGCAGTGGAAGAAAAACAATCAGGATTATAACGGATATCCGGAATATTTTATTCAAACACATGGTGATTGTTTTTTAAGTAAAGATAAACACAGTGTTTTTTTAGGTTTTTAATTTTAGACATTCATTCTGCAAATCAGGATAAATCATAGTGCAAACTGCAACGCCCGAGATATTTCAAATTCGATGTAAAATAAATGTGGCAGATTGAAAATCGTCCAGCGCTGATTTTCAGACCTGCCACAAATTATTTTATTAGCCTATGATTCAAACTAATAGCCTGGGTTCTGATAAGCTTTCTTCACTTCATCTGTTGCATCCAGGTTGTCAATCTGACCCTGCGGAATTGGACGTAGATAAAGATGATGTTGTGCATCATTTAATAGATCGGTTCGGCTAACTTTAACTGGAGTATGATCATTAAGAGCTTTACCACAAATGGTGTAAGTTCCTGCAAATTCCTCCCATTTTTGAGTCCGTACCAAATCATACCAGCGGTAACCTTCGCCATAATATTCACGCGAACGTTCAGCCAAAATATAGTTAATATCAATAACATCAGGTGTTGCAGCTGTCATAGCAGCACTGTTATCCTGTACCTTAGTAACATTTCCGCCGTTGCTCCAGCGCCATTTCCCGGCACGTGCCCGAATAACATTAATCATTCCTTTTGCAGTTCCATCATTGGCATAAGTTCCTGTCAACGCTTTTGTTGTAGCACCCTTCACAGCGGCTTCAGCAGCAATAAAAAACAGTTCTGAGAATTTAGCAACTACGTAAGGACGAGTACTACCGGCATTAGGAGAACCTAAGCCAACACCATTATCGGTGCGGTATGGACCAAGTTTCCAAAGACCAGGATATACAAGCCTGCTAATGCCACTGGGGGCAATCACATAATCAGCCCTATTGGGTAATACCCCTGCGCCTATACTGCTGACAAAAGTAGTATTTGAATAATCGATACTTGTAGTAGGATCGGTATCCAAAAAAGTCAGAATTGCATCTCCCGGAGACACCAGCATGTTGTTTGCATTAAACAAAGTTGCATTAGTGACGCCTGCTTTGTTCCAGTTGCCACGATAAACGGTAGTGAAAGTACCATCGTAACGCGAGTCGTTTGTTTTATCAGCAAAAGTACTTGTAAATACACCAATAGGAGGAGCCATGCGTACCCAGGGGCGACCCAATGCCTGAACAGCTTCGCGCTGAACAGAGTTAACTGTACTCTTTGCGCTCCAGTTTGTTTTGGAACTTGTCATACCAGTATAATTCCATGTCATGAACCAACCGGCAAAGTTCGCGCCGTTGCCACCTGATTCATAGCTGAGGCTGGCTCCGTTGTACAATTCGCTTGTTTGTGTGTGGTCGGCGTACAATATACATTCTTTGTTATAGTCGTTTGTGCCAACATTAACATCATAATAGGTTGACTGCAAAGCATAATTAGAGCCTGCAAGATTAATTCCATCACTTGCAATATCGTATGCCATCTGAAAATACTGCGCTGCAGTCTTTCCATTAGGATCTTTTCTTTCACAAGTGGGATACGTTGGAATATTGTTTGGGTTTTGAAGCCACCATGCATAAGTGAGGTATGCTTTAGATAGCAATAAGCGAGCTGCTGTTTTGGTTACACCACCAGTTACGCGTGGAGCATCAGGCAAATCGGTTACAGCTGTCAGTAAGTCAGCGAAAATACCTTTGGTATATACTTCAGGTACGGTGTTGCGAACAGAAGTCCTCACTGTGGATGTATTGAACTTCAGTTCTCCTGAGCCTAAGTCCAATGGGACACCGCCATAGGTTTGTACAAGCAAAAAATAATCAAATGCACGGAAAAACCTGGCTTCGGCGATTATCGCGTTCGAAACAGTTCCTAAAGCGACTGCATTCTCGATTACCCCGCTTGCGGTGTTAATATTCGAGAAGGTTCCCCAAACGGCACCTGCATCATTTTGAGAAGGAGTAAGCAGCCCCTTGCCTGACAAATCGTGATAAGCAAAAATGCTACCGTCGCCACTCGCACCCCAAGTAGCTTCGTCTGTACCTGTTTCGCAGTGATCCAAATAATATCCATTTCCATATAGTTGGCGAAGGTGCTGGTACATTCCAGTAATCCCGCCCATTATACCTGCTTGTGTCTTAAAATAATCGGGAGTATAAATAGCGCGTGGTTGTTCGTCCAAAATATCAGAACATCCAACCATGGAAAATATCAGAAGTGCTATTCCGATGGTCTTTGTATATATTCGTTTCATTATTTTATTTTTTAGAATGTTACATTAATACCAACCAGGTAGTTACGTGTTGTAGGCGTATTGACAGCTATAGTCAATAAACGTCTCTGACTGTTCGACAATGGCACTGCTGCATTCTCGTTACCATAAGAGTTTGTTTCCGGATCCATGCCCGACTCTTTTGTATAAGGCGAGAACAACACAAATGGATTTTCAACTGTACCGTATATTCTCAGTTTTTCGACGTGTGCAAATCTCAGCAATTTGGGGTTAACATTATAACCAAGAGTTATAGTGCGAACTTTCATGTAAGAAGCATTGAAATAGCCCAGAGTACTGGCATATTTTGGATTGTCACCACCAACTCCGTTTGGCTTTGGATATTTTGCGCCGGTATTTGTGGGTGTCCAATAGTCAACCTTCACGTTGTTTCCCGATCTTGTGTTCAGGTTATTGAGGTAACTTGCCCCACCATAAAGAGTACTCATAACAATTCCACCGCTTTTAAAGGTACCAATAACACTAAGATCAAACCCTTTATAAGCTACGCGGGTATTGAAACCACCCTGAAAATCAGGGGTAATATCCATAATTTGACGGTCAGCAGCACCAATCGACCTTACCGGGTCTCCAACTTGTCTGCCTGTTGGTATATTATCACCTTCTTTGTAATAGTCTCCGGCATATTTTACCTTAATCATACCAACATTTCCACCTGGTTCCAGGATACTCTGGAACTTATCATCAGCTTGCCACAATCCTATTTTCTTAAAGTCGTAAACGGCATCGATTGGGTGCCCCTTAAACCACGAGTTTCCCTCATCTCTGTCGGCTCCAGAGGCAAGAGCTAACAGTTTATTGTGGTTGGCATATACGTTTACTCCTACCTCCCAGGTCCATCCGTTTAAGTTATCTAAAATCGTTCCGTTTAGCGAAAGTTCGAATCCCTTATTCCCGGTTTCGCCAACATTAGCCATGTAAGAACTTACTCCTGAAGACGACGGCATACCAACACTCAGCAAAACATTCTTTGTATTCATCGAATAATACTCAGCAGTACCGGAAATACGGTTTTTCAGGAAGGAGAAGTCCACACCAAAATTATATGTAGTAGAGAATTCCCACCCTAATTTTGGATTTGGCAAATTTGTAACAGAAAAACCGGTAGAGTATGTAGAGCTACCAAAATTATATGGATTGGCTGACATAAGACCAAGTGTTTTGTATGGATCAACGGCCTGATTGGAAGTTTGTCCATATCCTGCACGCAGCTTCAAACTTTCAAGCCAGTAGATATCTTGCATAAACGCCTCTTTCCCAATATTCCAACCCACTGAAACTGCCGGATACGAATGCCATTTATGTCCTGCTGCAAGTCTTGAAGAGGCATCGGAACGGAATGTTGCACTCAACATGTAACGATCGTCGTATGAGTACATAACACGCCCCATGTAAGACATCAGCCCACTTTGTGTGTATAGCTGATTATTAGGATCAACTGTAATATCAGTAGAAGCTGCTCTTCCCAAATTATAGAACTGAAAGAAATCGGCTGGAAGATTTTTTGCTGAGACTTGTGATTTATTATATGTTGTCTGCTCTGCTGAGTACATAGCCACTGCATTTATTTTATGCTTTTCAGCAAAAACGCGATCATAAGTCAATAAATTTTCAACAGCCCAGTTTGTGGTATGTTCGTTACTGATGCTTGCAGTTGATGGATTGGTAGGTGTTCCACTAAATACTCCAACTCCTGTATAATTACCATAATTGCTTTGGCGATAGTTTAAACCAAGATTTACACGAGCTTTCAGACCTTCTACTCCTGGAATTTTCACTTCTGCATAAGCGCTGTTGTATGAACCATAGGCTTTTGTCTGATCGATGTATTGATCTCCTAAAGCTTCAATTGTCGATCTTGTTGATACCCATTGTGCTCCCGAAGTTGATTCCTGGATCCTTGTTTTTAAGGTTCCATCGGCATTATGAATGTTGGCAATTGGCGATCTTGCAAGCGCATTTCCAACTGCTCCAAGATTGTTTCCATTGTTCACCGAATAATTACTGTTTGAAGAAAAACCAACACGGAAATATTCGCCAATTTCCTGATCAAGTGATGCACGGAATGAATAGCGGGTGAAATTTTGCAGCGGAATAACAGCCTGATCTTTGAAATATCCTAAACCGAAATTATAACTTCCTTTTGTGCTACCGCCCGAAACGCCAATATCGTGATTTGATATTGTACCATTTTTGTACAACAGATCCTGCCAATCTGTATTTACATCATCGGCCTCGTCAATCGTATTTTTAAACTGATTGGAGGCAGCGCGAAGTGCAACAAATTCAGGCCCGTTCATCATCGGGTATTTGGCAAAAACAGTTCTCAGCCCTTCATACCCGTTGTAGCTAAGATGAGCATCCTGCCCTTTTTTCCCTTTGTTGCTTGTAACCAATATTACGCCATTGGCTCCGCGTGAACCGTAGATAGCAGTTGCAGAGGCATCTTTCAAAATATCAATACTTTTGATATCATCGGTACTAATGTCGCTGATAGATCCGGCAAAGGGAATACCATCGAGTACTACCAGCGGGTCATTACTTGCATTCAACGAACGCGTACCACGAATACGTATTTGCATTGTAGAGCCTGGTTTTGACGAAGTTTGCGACATTTCAACCCCAGATACACGCCCTTGCAATGCCTGGGATATATTAGAAGAAGGTACATCGCGCAATTTATCGCCACCCATAGAAGCTACCGAACCAGTAACTGACTCTTTTCGTTGACTTCCGTATCCAACAGCCACAACTTCCTCGATACCAATTGCTTCTTCAGATAGAGAAACATTAATCACCGATTTATTGTCCACAACAACTTCTTCTGATTTCATTCCAACAAAAGAGTATTGTAAAGTTGCCTTAGATTGAACTCCAATCAGAGAATAGTTACCATTAGCATCGGTTATGGTTCCGTTTGTAGTACCTTTAATAACTACCGATACCCCCGGCAAAGGTGCTCCCGTGTTATCGGTAACTTTACCAGAAATAGTTTTTTGCTGCTGAACCCCGGAAGGTTTTACCATCAGCATAATATTCGATCCATTCATCGCAAAAACCACGTTGGTCTCGCTGAACATTTCTGATAGAATTTCTGAAACAGCGTGACTTCCGGTTTCCAGATTTACTTCGCGGGTTAAATCGATTTCATTTTTGTCATACACAAAAAGATAGTCAGTCTGACTCTCAATTGTCCTCAATACCTGAATTACCGACGAGTTTTTGACTGAGATATTCACCTTGGCAACCTGGGAGTGAACATTGGTTGCAAGTAGCGACGATGCAAACATCAAAAGCAAAAGAATTGTTGCTCTCATCTTTCGTAAAAATTGTTTAGTTGAGTCAAAGAAATCCCCTGACAAATAATTTTTCATACATTTGTTCTTAGGTTGTTAATACTTGAATTGTTTTAGCGAGCAGGTCAGGAATACGACCTTTGGAACGGAGGATGTTGGCGCATCTTCCGTTTTTTATTTGCGGTTACGTCATAAATTATAGGTTTTTATAAGTTAGTACTTCTTTATTAGTTCATTCAATCGTTATCTTATTTAACTTGTAGTCGATGTTATAGTTAAACTTGTTTCTCAATTTCAGCACTTCAAGAATGTGTTCAATCCCATCTTTTGTCCTGAATTTTCCGGTGCAGTGGTATGCCAAAATATTTTTGCTTTTTACTTCAATGCTTATATCAAAATAGAGCTCCAGCTTAGTAATCATTTCAGAAAACGAAAGATTATCGAAATAAATAATTCCATCCTTCCACAAGAATTGATTCAAATCTTCAATAGGTGCAACCTTCACTTCTCCATTCGAAAGGTTGACTGCACTTTGATTCGGTTTTAGAAAAATTCCCTTTTCTTCCTCTTTCCCAAGAATTTCCACCGAACCTTCAATAAGCGAGGTTGAAAAATTTCCGGTCTTTGAGTATGCTTTCAGGTTAAACTTTGTGCCCCAAACTTTCACATTGTATTTAGCAGTGTTTACTATAAACGGGCGTAATTTGGAAGAAGTCACTTCGAAAAATCCTTCTCCATCCAACTTCACTTCTCTGGATTTGGCCGAAAAACGATTGGGAAAAACTAAAGTTGTATTGGCATTTAACCAAACCTTGGTACCGTCTTCTAAAGTTAGTTCGGCGCGCTGACCGGCAGGCACATGCATGGTCTGTAATACGACTGGCTGTTCCGCCGCTTTGGGTTCAGGATAGAATTGCTTAAAAGAGAAAAAAGCGATGGCAAATACAGCTGCAATCTTTAACACTTCAAAAACCAAACTTTTCTTTTTATGCAAAGATTCAGCCATTGGTTTTCTGTCGATATGTTCTTCCGAGAAATCTTGCCAGATTGTAATATCGCTCAGTTTCCTAAACGCAAGATATTCTCTCATGTTTTCCGGACTCGAATCGATCCATTTAACCACAAGCTCCTTTTCAGAATCGCTACATTCGCCGTTGATATATTTCAGAAGTAATTCTTCCACTAGTTCTTATTTTTTTGACACAATAGGTCTGGATTAAGACTTTTGTTTTTGCCTTTCACTGTCAATTACGATTGTGCAAAAAAAATCACTAGTCGATTTTTCGTTTTTTTTAATTAAGAAATGAAATAAATCCGATAATGGGGAGATAATCTTTGAGTGCGATTCTTAACGCACTAACTGACTGCAATATATGATAATCAACGCCTTTTACTGAAATGCCAAAAATTGCAGCAATTTCTTTATGTGATTTGTTCCCAAATCTGCTTTGAAGAAAAATCTCCCGGGTTTTCTCAGGTAAGTTTTTAAGCGTTGCTTCGATTATCTGTTGAATTTCGGCAGAAAAAATCTCTGTAGGGTCGCTCGATTCAAGCGAAGTTGTGCGAATCTGCAAATCGCGAACCTGGTTCTTTTCTATTGCTCCGTGAACATCCCTTCGTATAATCTGGTGCTTAAGGTGATCGAGTGTCCGATTTTTCAGGATAGTGAAAAGATAAGGAGCAATAGGATTAATGTCTTCCTTTTTCATTTGCTCCCATAGTTTTATCAGCGAATCTGAAACAATGTCCTCCGCAGCTAAATCGTCGTGCAAATACGATCTTACATACAGAAATGACTTTCTGTAATAAGAATTGTAGATCTCATTAAAGCTTTTTAACGGGTTCGAGTACATTTTTCTTCATTCAGCTGAGCAAACTTAAAAAAATATTCTATCCCGACAACGCCCCATTTTGTAGCCCAAATAAAATAAAAGGCTGTTCCGGTTTTCACAGAACAGCCTCCAATATTCTTTTTTAAACAGATTAATCGATCATATCGAAGCCACAATAAGGTATCAAAACTTTTGGAATCCGAATTCCATTTGGCGTTTGATTGTTTTCGAGCAGGGCAGCCACGATACGCGGCAAAGCCAATGCACTTCCGTTTAAAGTATGTGCTAAAACCGGCTTTTTGGTAACCTCGTCACGGTATCGAAGTTTCAACCGGTTTGCCTGGAACGACTCAAAATTGGAAACAGAACTAACTTCAAGCCATTTTTCCTGAGCTGCCGAGAAAACTTCAAAATCGTATGTCAACGCTGATGTAAAGCTCATATCTCCACCACACAAACGTACAATACGATATGGCAATTCCAGCTTATCAACCAACCCGGATACATGAGCCACCATTTCGTCAAGAATCTGATACGATTTCTCAGGATGTGCTATCTGAACGATCTCAACTTTATCGAACTGGTGCAAACGATTCAATCCACGAACATCTTTCCCGTACGAACCGGCTTCACGACGGAAACAAGCGCTGTATGCAGTATTTTTAATTGGAAGGTCTTTAGCTTCAACAATTACATCACGGTAGATATTGGTTACCGGAACTTCGGCGGTTGGAATAAGATACAAATTATCAGCTGTTGCATGATACATCTGTCCCTCTTTATCGGGAAGCTGGCCAGTACCAAAACCCGAGTCTTCGTTCACCACATAAGGTGGCTGAATTTCAAGGTAACCTGAATTACGGGCTTCGTCTAAGAAAAAGTTTATCAAAGCTCTTTGCAAGCGGGCGCCTTTACCTTTGTACACTGGGAACCCTGCTCCCGTAATCTTCACTCCGAGTTCAAAATCAATAATGTCGTACTTCTTTGCCAAGTCCCAGTGAGGAATATTGTTTTCAGGCAAAACTGGAATTTCACCACTTCTTTTCACAACAAGATTTTCCTCAGCGCTATGGCCTTCAGGAACAATATCTGCCGGAATATTAGGAAGTAGAACCTGCAACGCAAATACATCCTGATCAATGCGGGCAAAATCTTCATCAAGCTGTTTGATCGATTCTTTGAGCTCAGCAGTGCGGATTTTTGCAGCTTCAGCTTCATCTTTCTTTCCTTCGCGCATTAACGAACCAACTTCTTTCGAAATTTTATTCATCTCTGCTTTATACTTGTCAGCCGTAGCCTGTGTCTCGTTTTTCTTCGCAGTTAACGTGGTTATTTCCTTAACGATTGCAGAAGCATCAAAATGCTTCTTTTTCAATTTGGCAACTACCAATTCAGGATTTTCCTGTATGAATTTTAAACTAAGCATCTTCGGTAAGTTTTATGTGAATTGACGGACAAAATTAAATAAAAAAATCTCCTGCCTTCGGAAAAGCAGGAGATTATTCGATGAATATCTTACATCGTTCTAGTTGCTACCTTCTGCCGGAACAATAGGTTCAACTGATACAAACGATTTGTTGTCTCTTCTTTTTTTGAAAACAACAGTTCCGTCAACCAAAGCAAACAAAGTATGATCTCTGCCAATACCAACGTTTAAACCTGGGTGATGAGAAGTACCTCTCTGGCGAACCAAAATGTTACCAGCTACAGCAGTCTGACCGCCGAAAATTTTAACGCCAAGTCGTTTGCTATGCGATTCGCGTCCGTTCTTGGAACTACCGACACCTTTCTTATGAGCCATTGCTAAATTTTTTTAATGTTATCCAATTACTTCTTCAATCTGAATTTTGGTCAGGTATTGACGGTGACCATTCATTTTCTGAAAACTTTTTCTTCTTTTCTTTTTGAAGACCAATACCTTTTCTCCTTTTACATGTTCAAGCACAGTAGCTTTCACGCTTGCACCTTCAACAACTGGAGTTCCAACTTTAACTGCACCGTCGTTGTCAATCAAAAGAACTTTGTCAAACGACACTGATTCTCCTTCAGCATTTTCCAAACG
This sequence comes from Prolixibacteraceae bacterium, assembly GCA_035353575.1. Classification (GTDB taxonomy): domain Bacteria; phylum Bacteroidota; class Bacteroidia; order Bacteroidales; family Prolixibacteraceae; genus Aquipluma. Next base: position 13,759 of record DAOPZV010000011.1, read on the forward strand.
GTGTACATAAGCTTTCCGGCCTTTTTCAACTTTAATCTGTTGACCGGCAATTTCTACGATTGCGTACATTTCAACTTATTTAAACATTTCATCCGGCAGGCGGCAATCTGTTAGACCACGCTTATCGGGCCTGCTCGAAAACTTTGGACTGCAAAAGTATACAATTTTGAGTGATCGCCAAAGGTTTACGATATTTTTTCTGATTTATTTTCTTCCACAAAAGGATAGCTTAATTTTACTATATTTGCTTCGCAATGAAGGGGTACACAAAATAACTGATGAAAAAAATCAGGCTAAACATATTAGGGCTATCAGTTAGTCAATCGCAATCGGGAGCATACGCTTTGGTTTTAGCCGAAGAAAATGGAGACAGGCGTATTCCTATTATTATAGGTCCAATTGAAGCCCAGTCGATAGCCATACAACTGGAAGGGCTTAAACCTCCTCGCCCGCTAACCCACGATCTTTTCAAGTACCTTGCTTCGTCATTCGACATTTTTCTGAGAGAAGTTATTATTTACAAACTCGAGGAAGGTATTTTTTACTCCGAACTTATTTGCGTGAATAACGACAAGGTTGTTACCATCGATTCGCGAACCTCTGATGCGGTAGCACTTGCTCTTCGTTTTGAATGCCCAATTTATACTACTGATGATATTCTTGAACGTGCCGGAATTGTAATCGAATTTGAGAATGAGCACAACGCGGAAGACTGGAGCCAACCTCTGATTGAAGATCCTAAGAAAAGCAAACACGAATACGAAAAATACACGTCGTCCGAATTGAATCAAATGCTCGAAAATGCAATTCAGGCCGAAGATTACGAAAAAGCTTCAGCCATAAGGGACGAAATTCAGCGCCGAAAGAAAGAATAAATTGACTTTTCAATTAAGATATCCTCTACTTTCCCAAAATCCAAAATATTATTAAATCCCACTTTTTGAATTGGTAGATTTTAGTAGTTTTATTGCCGCTAAAAACATAACTATTCAAAAACATGGGAATTAAGAACCGATTGATTGTAATGAGCTTTCTCCAGTTTTTTATCTGGGGTTCGTGGTTAATTTCGTTAGGTGGATATCTCGGCCGGGTATTGAACTTCGAAGGCGGCCAGATCGGGTCAATCTTTGCAACATTGGGAATTGCCTCGCTTATCATGCCTGGCATTATCGGTATTATCGCGGATAAATGGATCAACGCCGAAAGGTTGCTGGGAATTTGCCACCTGTTTGGCGCCGTTGCGCTTTTCTATGCCTCGACGATTACTGACTATGAGCATATGTACTGGGCAATGTTAATCAATCTATTCTTTTACATGCCAACCATTTCGCTAAACTATTCAGTAGCATACAACGCTCTCGAAGAAAATAATTTCGACATCATTAAGGCCTTTCCGCCTATCCGTACTTTCGGCACAATTGGTTTTATTGTTGCCATGTGGGTTGTCGATTTGTCCGGTTTTAAGAATACCAACGCACAACTTTACGTAGGATCGGTTGCCTCGCTGGTGATGGCACTATATTCATTTACTTTGCCGAAATGTCCACCCGCTAAAACCGAGCACAAATCCCTTCTTTCAGCCTTCGGTCTTGATGCGCTGGTTTTGTTCAAGTCAAAGAAGATGGTTGTATTCTTTCTGTTCTCGATGCTTTTAGGAGCAGCCCTACAGATAACAAATTCGTATGGAGATTTATTTATCGGTAGTTTTAAAGACATTCCTGAATTTGCTAACTCGTTTGGAGTTAAACATTCAGTCATTCTTCTTTCAATTTCGCAGATGTCAGAAACCTTGTTTATTCTCACTATTCCTTTTTTCCTCCGGAAGTTTGGCATCAAACAAGTAATGCTCATGAGCATGCTGGCCTGGGTACTTCGCTTTGGTTTGTTCGGAATTGGAAATCCGGGAAGTGGACTAATTTTACTTATACTATCGATGATTGTTTATGGAATGGCTTTCGATTTCTTCAACATATCCGGATCATTATTTGTAGAAACTGAAGCAAAACCTGAAATACGGGCCAGCGCTCAAGGTTTGTTCATGATGTTAACCAATGGATTGGGTGCCATATTTGGCGGATATGCCAGTGGCGCCATCGTCGATTTTTATTCGGTTTATGGCGAAGGTGGAAAACTTATTAGCCGTTCGTGGCCAACAATTTGGTTTGTATTTGCGAGTTACGCGCTGATTCTTTCCGTCGTTTTTCCGATAGTTTTCAGGTATAAACACAAACCTTCTGGGTTAAAAGTTCATCACTAATACGAGTACATTCAATTTTTCCGACCGACTGAATAGAATGCAGCAGACGCCGCAAAATCTCAAAAACTTTTTTACCTTGTCAACGGTTTGAAAGCTTAGATTTAAATTGGCCAAAAGATGAAACAATATATTGATTTACTGAATCATGTATTAAAAAATGGTGTCGAAAAGAGCGACCGCACCGGGACAGGAACAATTAGTGTTTTTGGCTACCAATCGCGTTTCGATCTTTCGGAAGGTTTTCCGGTTTTGACAACCAAAAAGCTCCATTTAAAATCAATTATTCACGAATTACTTTGGTTTTTAACCGGCGACACCAACGTAAAATATCTTCAGGAAAATGGAGTCAGAATCTGGAACGAGTGGGCTGATGAGAATGGCAATTTGGGGCCAGTTTACGGCTATCAATGGCGCTCCTGGCCAGCGCCTGACGGAAGGCATATTGATCAAATATCTCAGGTAATTGAAAGTCTAAAGAACAATCCTGATTCGCGCCGCCACCTGGTAAGCGCCTGGAATGTAGGGCAAATAGATCAGATGAAGCTGCCACCATGCCATATTTTGGTTCAGTTTTATGTGGCCAATGGCAAACTTTCGTGTCAGCTTTATCAACGTAGCGCTGACATATTTTTGGGCGTTCCATTCAATATTGCATCATATGCCCTCTTAACCCTAATGGTTGCTCATGTATGTGGCTTGCAACCTGGAGAATTCATCCATACATTGGGCGACGCACACATTTACTTAAATCACATGGAGCAGGTAAAACTACAATTGAGCAGAGAACCATTTCCGCTACCTCAAATGAAAATTAACCCCGGGGTAAAAAGCATATTTGAATTTAAGTATGCCGATTTTGAGCTCATCGGCTACCAGTCTCACCCGCATATTGCCGGAACCGTAGCAGTATAATTCTTATAATTCAGAAGCAAACACAATGATTCACAAAAACATATCAATAATAGTAGCAATAGCACAAAATTTCGCAATCGGAAAAAACAATGATCTGTTATTTCACCTTCCGAACGATTTAAAGCGTTTTAAGGAAATAACGACAGGTCATCCGGTAATTATGGGACGGAACACGTTGCTCTCATTACCGAAAGGCGCCCTGCCAAACCGAAGGAACATTGTAATTACCGACAATCCTGAAGAAAAGTTTGAAAGATGCGAAATGGTTTTTTCGATCAATGAAGCAATAAAAGCGGTTGCGAACGAAGATGAAGCATTCATTATTGGTGGTGGAATGATTTATCGGCAGTTTTATCCACATGCAGGTAAACTATACCTCACATTGGTTCACCAGGATTTTGACGCCGATGTATATTTCCCTGAAATAAATTATCAGGAGTGGAACGAAAACTTCAGGGAAGATCACTTTGATCCAGCCAATAATTTTAATTACTCGTACCTTAATCTGGAACGAAAATAGAATCCACCCAGTTAAAGAAAAAGAGGGCTGATTCAATTTATGAGTCAGCCCTCTTTTTAAATTTACTATAACAGTTTTCCAATATTATCAAAGCGTAGATGGTAATCATCCATCGCATACTGTATTACAACAAGCGCTTCTTCAGCGCCATAAGTATGTGTTATTTCCGTATTACTTGCTTTGCCGGGCATGTCTTTATAGGTCAGAAAGTAATGTTTGAGCCTTTCTACTACGATATCCGGCAAGTCCGACAAATCCTTGTATTCGCTGTAAACAACATCATTGGTTAAAACAGCAATAATTTTATCGTCAGCCTGATTGCCATCAATCATCCGAAATCCACCGATGGGCCGGGCATCAACCAAAATATCACCGTGCGCGATCGTTTTTTCTGTCAGCACGCAAATATCTATTGGGTCACCGTCTCCTTTTATCCCAACCTTACCTGTTTTTTCCATGCAATATTTTCCAACTAACTCACCGCAATATGTTTGCGGAATAAAACCATAAATTGCAGGAACAACATTCGAATATTTCTGAGGACGATCCAGCTTCAGGAACCCGCTTTCCTTATCAATCTCATACTTTACTGTATCGGTAGGAACAACTTCGATAAAAGCGACTACATTTTCAGGGGCATCCTTCCCAATAAAAACGCCATGCCAAGGATGTGATTTATAACGAAGTCCCATCAGTCTTCCTATTGGGTCAGATAATCTGTCAGCCATAATTATTTCTTTTTAGTTTTTTTGAATATAACCAAATTTAACTTAGAATGTTTGCTCCAAGCTCGTGATTTCACCTCATTTGTTCTGAAAGCACTTGCATCTTTTAAGCTACGCAGAACAAAAGTCAAAATTTCATCGCTAACAACCAAATTCCGTTTTAAACAAATATTTGCTCAATTCTGGCATAGCACAATTTTAGAACAATTCCGTTTATTATTCTATATCAACACTATAGAACGGAAAAATCAGAAGAAAAATAAGGAACTGTTTCAAAATACTTTCACTGTTAACAAACTGATTAATTGGTACCTTACCAAATTGTTAAGCCAATCTGAATTTAAATATCCAATCCAAAATACGTTTTATCTTTGCATGCGTTATTTTAAAAACAGTAATCCTAAAAATAAACAATTATGAAAGTAACAGTTGTTGGTGCTGGGAATGTTGGTGCTACCTGCGCGCAGATCGTAGCTGAAAAAAACATTGTAAGCGAAGTTGTTTTACTTGATATTAAAGAAGGATTGTCAGAAGGAAAATCATTAGACTTATGGCAAACTGCTCCAATTAATTATTATGACACTCGCACTGTAGGTGCAACTAACGATTATTCAAAATCAGCAGATTCTGATGTAGTTGTTATTACTTCTGGTGTTCCACGTAAACCGGGAATGAGCCGCGACGACTTGATTTCAATCAATGCCGGCATCGTAAAAAGCGTTACCGAGAATGTGATCAAATATTCTCCAAATGCAACAATCATCATCGTATCAAATCCACTTGATGTTATGACTTACGTTGCACACGCAGTTTCGAAATTAGGCAAAAACAAAGTATTGGGTATGGCTGGTATCCTTGATACTGCACGCTACCGCGCTTTTCTTGCTGAAGCTTTGGACGTATCGCCGCGCGACATTCAGGCTTTGTTGATGGGTGGACATGGTGACACAATGGTTCCACTACCACGTTACACTACCGTTGCTGGTATTCCGGTAACAGAATTGATTGACGAAGAAAAATTGGCAAAAATCATCGACCGCACTAAAAAAGGTGGTGGTGAATTAGTTAACCTTATGGGAACTTCAGCTTGGTATGCTCCAGGTTCAGCTGCAGCTCAAATGGTTGAAGCTATCGTAATGGACCAAAAACGTGTTTTCCCTTGCTGCGTTAAACTGGAAGGCGAATTCGGTCTAAACGACGTTTTCGTAGGTGTTCCGGTTAAATTGGGTAAAAATGGTGTTGAAAAAGTTATCGAAGTTGCTTTAACTGAAGACGAAACTAAATTGTTGCATGACTCAGCAAAAGCTGTTAAAGAAATCATGGACGTTGTTGACGGAATGAATCTTCTTTAATCTTTCCTGAAAAACAAACAATACACTATATTTGAAGCTCTGGCTTACTTGCCAGAGCTTTTTTGTTTCACCAAACAGTATCATCCAGTTTTGAAATTCCTGAGAAAAAGAAAGAAAAATACAATGGCCGAAATCCCATTACATATCGTTGAACTCGAACATGATAATTACCACATTTTGATTGAAGGAATTTTTGCCGATCAATCTACTGCTTTCTGGGTTATCGATACAGGCGCTTCAAAAACCGTTTTTGATAAAAATCTGACTGAACATTACACTGTTACAGAATCAGACAATATTGACGATTATCAGAGTGCAGGCATAAACCACGAAATGATGGAAACACAGGTTGGCGTTGTTTCATTCGTTGAGTTTGGAGAATTAAAAATAAAAAACCGAAAAGTTGCACTAATCGATTTATCCCATGTCAATCAGATATACGAGAAATACACCTCATACAAGATTGCAGGATTAATTGGCGGCGATATTCTGATGAATTACAATTGCATCATCGACTATAAAAATAGGTCGCTTCATTTTCAGGAATCATAATACTGCCCCATAGCAGAAAATCGACGCTTCTATATTTGGAAAAAATAAATATATTTGGCGGCTGAATTTTATTAAATGAACCTAAGCAAATACATATCAAGAAGTCTTATCATCAAGGTATGCCTGCTGTTTGCATTGATTGCATCAGCGGTGGTTTTTGATATGTATCACAAAGTCAATCAAAGTTTTGCAAAGAATTCGAATAAGCTGCCTTATTCAAGTGAATCTGACAACAATAAAGTTTTCTTCTGCAACCAGGTTACAAGTTTCAATTTGAAAACATTAGGGTCAGAGAATCCAATCCGCCTTCGTTTTGACGTTCAGCAAGATAAATTTCTGGTTAAATATTACAATTTGCGAACTTTCCAGATCATGAAAGAAGAAACATCTCACATTTCTCTTTCTGCCGTTCGCTATTTTCATTCACTTCCTTATAAAAGAGTACTTTACTCGAGCCCCGACGATACTCCGCCGCTCGTTTAATTACCGTTTCACCTGATCCCTTTATACAAATTCAGGCTGGGCTCGACACGTCCCGTAGCTTTTATAATTCTTATTGAAGAATTCAATTTCAACATTAAATAACTAGTTATAAACAAATTAAATTTTTACAAATGCAAAACAAAGGTGCAATTAGACTGTTTGCAATCCTTCTTGGTTTGATTTGCGTTTATCAGCTGATGTTTACCTTCAAGGCAAGCCAGGTTGAAAAAGCTGCAAAAGTTTACGCCAAGGGAGACAAGCACAAAGAGGAAGCTTACCTCGACTCTATGCAGGGAGAGGTGGTTTACAATTTGTTGGGTATTCGCAAGTACACATTTAAAGAAGTTAAAGCACTCGAATTGGGTCTTGGACTTGACTTGCAGGGTGGTATGAACGTTACATTGGAGGTTTCGGTTGTCGATTTGGTAAAATCGCTATCGAACTTCAGTAAAGATTCTACGTTCAATGCGGCTCTTCGCATGGCTCTTGAAAAACAAAAGACCAGCCAGGAAGATTTCGTAACACTTTTCGGCAAATCATTCGAGCAAATTTCGCCTAGCGGTAAACTTGCTTCTATTTTCAACACACTTGATCTGAAAGACAAAGTAAAATACAACTCTACAAACGCTGAAGTTTTAGATGTTTTGAAAAAAGAAACAAAAGTTGCTATCGACAACTCGTTCAACATCATTCGTACACGTATCGACCGTTTTGGTGTTGCACAGCCAAATATTCAGCAACTTCAAACGGCAGGACGTATTTTGGTTGAACTTCCAGGTATCGACGATCCGAAACGTGTTCGCAAACTGTTGCAGGGAACAGCTAACCTCGAATTCTGGGAAACATACGACAATAGCGAGGTTTATCAATATTTAGCTCAGGCAAATCAAAGAATTGCTGAAATTCAATCAGTAAAATCTCAGTCAACAACTGCAACTGCTTCAACAGCCTCTGTAACAACTACCGGGACGTCGAGCAATACATTATTGAGCGAGTTGGACAAGGGCGACAAAAAAGATGCTTCTGCCGACAAAAATGCCGACATGAAAAAACAATTCCCTTTGTTTTCAATTCTGTCGCCAATGGCAACACCTCAAGGACAACTTTATCCGGGAGCAGCTGTTGGTACTGCTCATTTCAAAGATACCGCCACAGTAAACAAATACCTGAAAATAGATCAGGTAAAAGCTTTACTCCCTCGCAATCTCGCATTCAAATGGACTGCAAAAGCAATTGATAAAGATGAAAAGTATTTCCGTCTGGTTGCAATTAAAGTGACTGGCCGTGATGGTCGTGCTCCACTAGACGGTGGCGCAATTGTTGATGCTCGTCAGGACTATTCTGATATGGGAAGTAAACCTGAAGTTACCATGTCGATGAACGGAGAAGGAGCTAAAACATGGGCTCGTTTGACTAAAGACAATGTTGGAAAATCAATCGCTATTGTTCTTGACGGATATGTTCGCTCTTATCCAAACGTTTTGGGTGAAATCACTGGCGGACGTTCTTCAATTACCGGATTGGAAAGTGTTGAAGAAGCAAAAGACTTGGCAAACATTCTGAAATCAGGAAAAATGCCGGCCCCTGCGATGATCATTGCTGAAGACGTTGTTGGTCCTTCATTAGGAAGAGAAGCTATCACAAGCGGTTTATGGTCTTTCGCTATCGCCTTCTTGCTTGTTCTGGGTTACATGCTGTTCTTCTATAGCTACAAGGCTGGTGGTGCTGCAAATATCGCATTGATTGTAAACGTATTCTTCCTGATTGGAGTTCTAGCTTCAATTGGAGCAGTATTAACTTTGCCAGGGATCGCGGGTATCGTGTTAACTATGGGTATGGCGGTTGACGCGAACGTTTTGATTTACGAACGTATTGAGGAAGAAGTTCTGGCCGGAAAATCAGTTCGCATGGCTGTTTTCGACGGCTTCAATGCGGCCTATTCGGCAATTATCGACGGACAGGTAACCACATTGTTGACTGGTATCGTTCTTTACATTTTCGGTTCCGGCCCAATCAGAGGTTTCGCTACCACTTTGATCATTGGTATCTTGACTTCGTTGTTTACCTCTATCTTTATTACGCGTTTGATTTTCGAACGTCAGCTGGCAAAAAACAGAGAAATCACATTTACTACCAGCTATTCGAAAAACTGGTTGCGTTACGTTAAAATTCCGTTTATTGAAAAAAGGAAGATTTTCTATACTCTGTCGGGAATTTTGATACTTGCTTCTATCGTTTCATTCTTCACAAGAGGCTTCGATAAAGGTATCGACTTCAAAGGGGGGCGTACTTATGTTGTACGTTTCGATAAAGACGTGAGAGTTGACGACATTAAAGGTGCACTGTCTCCTATATTCAATTCAACTCCTGATGTTAAAACATACGGAAATAACAACCAGGTTCGTATCACCACTGGTTATAAAATTGAAGAAAATACAGCTGACGTGGACAATGAAGTAGAAGAATTGCTTTATCAGGGACTTAAGAAAGGCGGATTTATTGGCGATGTATCGGCTGATACCTTTGGAAAAGTAAACCTGCAAAGTACACAAAAAGTAGGTCCTACAATTTCAGATAAATTAACCAGAGATGCTATTTGGGCTGTACTTTTCTCCTTAGTATTAATTTTCTTGTACATCCTTGTTCGTTTCGACAGTTGGCAATATGGCCTCGGCGGTGTTATTTCGTTGGCACATGATGCCATTATTTGTATGGGAGCATTCTCGTTGCTGTATGGTTTCCTTCCGTTCTCTCTCGAGATTGACCAATCGTTCATCGCTGCCGTATTAACGGTGATTGGTTATTCGATCAACGATACTGTGATCATCTACGACCGTATCCGTGAATACCGCCACTTGTATCCAAAACGTGGATTAGCCGAAACAATGGATCATGCTATGAATTCAACACTTCGTCGTACATTCAGTACTTCGTTAACCGTGTTAATCGTGCTGGTAGCTATCTTTATGTTTGGTGGAACTTCGATTAAAGGATTCACATTTGCATTGTTAATTGGTATCGGCGTTGGTACATATTCATCTGTATTCAATGCTGCTCCAATCGTTTACGATACGATTACTCAATCTAAAAAATTCAAGAAAAGCCATCAGGCTGTTTAAGAACTAGATATATTGAAACAGGGCCGCATTTGTTTAACTACAGGTTGCGGCCCTGTTTATTTTTACACACATCAAGTTTATCTTATTAAGCCAGTTCTGCGGAGGACAGCAATCCCAACAGGCTGGTCAACAAACCTACAATCCGCTACTGATTAAAAAATAAAAAACGGATATTGGCAAACTGTAACAGGATTGCCAATATTTTTGCTTTGTTGCTATTGTTAGATTATTCTAACTATATTTGACCTATGGAAAAGCTTGTTGGAATTATAGCCAGATTATCGCTTGAAATTGGCCGAATGGAAGAATCGGCAAAAGAACAATTCAACTTTAACGAGTTGACCTTGACCCAAATGAACTATCTGGAAACTATTAACAACCTGCATAATCCGAATCTTACAGAGCTGGCTCGCGAGATGAACCTGACAAAACCTACGGTAAAAGTTGCCATAGACAAACTAATTGAAAAAGATTTTATTTCGAGGGTAAAATCAGACGAAGATCGGCGAAGTGCACATTTGCACCTAACGGTTAAAGGAAAAATTATCAATCATATGCACGATTTCGCTCACAAACAGATGGCAGAATTATTTTCGGCAAAACTAAGCAATGAAGAAATTTTGGCACTGGAATCGATGTTTGAAAAAGTGTTTCAGAAGCAATAAAATTTTACCCAGATAGTTAGAATAACCTAATTAAATATCCGAAAGAAATGACAATTGACCTAAAATCAGAAAAATTCAAAGGACTTTCAGAAGATAAAGTTAAAGAAAAACTTAAAAGCGACGGGTACAACGAACTGCCATCATCGAAGCCCAGAAATGTTTGGGCACTCGCCTGGGGTGTCGTGAAAGAACCGATGTTTTTGCTTCTGGTTGCTTGTGGAACTTTATATCTTATTTTAGGCGATATTCAAGAAGGTTTGATGCTCATGGGATTTGTATTTGTAGTGATGGGCATTGAATTCTACCAGGAAAAGAAAACCGAAAAAGCACTCGATGCTTTAAAAGATTTAGCCAGTCCGCGGGCACTCGTAATCCGCGATGGAATTGAAAAACGCATTGCCGGAAGGGAAGTTGTAACCGACGATCTGGTTATTCTTCAGGAAGGAGACCGTGTGCCCGCCGATGCCACGATTTTGTATTCGGTGAACCTGTTGGCCGACGAATCGTTGCTTACGGGGGAATCGGTGGCGGTTAGAAAATCCGAATGGAATGGTGTGGACACAAACAACCAACCAGGCGGCGATGATTTGCCATTTGTATATTCCGGATCGATGATTGTTCAGGGAAACGGCATCGTAAAAGTTACAGCAACAGCCTCCAACACCGAAATTGGGAAGATTGGAAAAGCACTCGAATCGGTTGAAGAAGAGCCCACAAAACTGAAATCAGAAATGGGGAAACTCATTAGAAATCTGTCAGTCATTGGAATCGCGCTGTGTGTGGTTGTTATCGTCCTGTTTTCGTTGACGAGAGGTGATTTTCTAAAAGGAATTTTGGCCGGAATTACGCTTGCAATGGCTATGTTGCCTGAGGAATTCCCCGTCGTGCTAACCGTTTTTATGGCTTTGGGCGCATGGAGAATGTCACGCAAGAACGTACTGACCCGCAAGCCGTCGGCAATCGAAACTCTCGGTTCAGCAACCGTTTTATGCACCGACAAAACCGGTACCCTCACCCAAAACAAAATGACCGTTACTAAACTTTTCAATGGAAATAATTTTCACTCTGTCAGCAAGCAATCTCCATTCCCGGAGGAATTTCATGAAATAATCGAGTATGGAATTTTGTCGAGTCAAACAAACCCGTTTGATCCAATGGAAAAAGCCATCATTAATATGGGCGACAGTTATCTGAAAAATACAGACCACATACACATCGACTGGGAAATGGTGAAAGAATATCCGTTGTCAAAAGACTTACTGGCAATGTCGCGCGTTTTCACTGATAAAGAAAAAAAAGAAAGAACAATTGCAGCCAAAGGAGCACCTGAAGCTATTTTCGATTTGTGTCATTTACCGGAGTCCAGAAAGAATAAAATGGCCGATGCCGTTGCAGAACTTGCATCGCAAGGACTAAGAATATTAGGGGTAGCAAAAGCAAAAATTGGAAGCGAAAACCTGCCTCCTATTCAGCATGACTTTGATTTTGAATTCATTGGATTAATTGCCCTTTCAGATCCAATACGAGAAACAGTTCCGGATGCTGTAAAGGAATGTTATCAGGCTGGAATTCGTGTTATCATGATTACAGGAGATTATCCTGTAACCGCAATGAACATCGCCAGGGAGATTGGTTTGGAAAACTACAACACGACCATAAGCGGATCAGAACTTCAGGAAATGACTGAAGATGAGCTCTGCCAAAGAATAAAAGAAGTGAATGTATTTGCGCGTGTCGTTCCGGAGCAAAAACTGAAAATAGTCAACGCATTGAAGAAAAACGGCGAAATTGTAGCGATGACCGGAGATGGAGTGAACGACGCCCCTGCCCTGAAAGCAGCAAACATAGGCATTGCAATGGGCGACAAAGGAACCGACGTTGCCCGTGAAGCATCTTCTCTTGTATTAATGGATGACAATTTTGCATCAATTGTTGGTGCCGTAAAAATGGGGCGCCGCATTTTCGATAACCTGCAAAAGGCCTTAGGTTACATCTTTGCCATCCACGTACCAATTGCCGGACTATCTTTATTGCCAGTATTTTTTGCAAAACTACCGCTATTATTATGGCCCGTTCACATTGTATTTCTGGAATTAATAATCGATCCGGCGTGTTCGATTATTTTTGAAGCTGAAAAAGAAGAAAAGACCGTCATGAACAGACCTCCCAGGGACTTGAATGAGCCATTTTTTGGCCCGAAGAAAATTTGGCTGAGTTGCTCTCAGGGAATTGGGATCCTTGCCATAGTTTTTTCAGTTTATTACCTTGGGCTAAAGATGGGATATGTAGAAGGCGAGGTTCGTGCCCTGTCGTTTACAACACTTATTGCAGCAAACATAGCGGTGATTCTTTCAAACCGTTCGTGGACCAGGAATATTTTCCAGATTCTGAAAACATCAAACAAAACGGTAAAATACGTGGTAGGTGGGGCAACTTTCTTCCTGATTCTTGTTTTGAATGTTCCGTTTCTCCGCGATCTTTTTCAGTTTGAAAAAATTAGTACTCTCGAAACACTTTGGTGTGTAGCCGCCGGTTTTGGAAGCATAGTCTGGTTCGAACTCTATAAAATTCTGCAACCCAAAAGAATATAGCACAACTACATTGGCAACGAAAAATAGAAGGTTGAACCTTTATCATATTCTGATTCAAACCAAATTTGTCCACCCATTTTTTCGATCAGGCACTTTGACAAAAATAGTCCAATGCCGGTTCCCCGGTGCATTTGATTCCGGCCTTTTTCTAACTTAACAAATCTATCGAAAATATGATGTTTTTGACTTGACTCTATTCCACACCCTGTATCTTTAACCCAGATAACTCCAGAGTCCATGCTCCTGTAAAATCCAACTTTCACAAATCCTTTATCAGTGAATTTTACCGCATTCGCTAGTAAATGCCTTAATATTTGTTCAAATTTCAGCTTATCAACTTTGAGCAGAATGCTCGATTCTTCTATTCCGTCAACGATAATCAAATCACGATTGTGTTTATGCGTTGATTGAATCTTCTGAACCAACATACCTATAATTGGAACCACATTCACGGTCTCAATCTTAAATTCAAGCTGATTTGACTCAACTTTTGAAACATCAACGATGTCGCCAATAAGATTCAGCAAACTATCACTATTGTATAAGATATGATCAATAAACTCTTTCCTGTCTTTTTCACTAATTGTTTCGTCAACTACGAGCGAAGAAAAACCGACAATTGCATTTAACGGGGTTCTGATTTCGTGCGACATATTAGCAAGAAAAGCGGATTTTAATTGATCTGATTTTTTGGCTCGCTCAAATTCCTGCATATACTTTCTTTTCAGAGAAGCCAAAAAGAAGAGAATGATTAGAATTGAAATAAGAAATCCCAGATAGTTGTCAATCAGCTTACTCTGATAATCGGGATAGTCGCCAATCACACCACTCCAGCAATACTCAATAAAAAAAAGAACCGACACATTTATAATTAGCAATGCAGTGAAATAAAGATAATACCTCGTGTAAAAAAGCAACACAATAAAGGCGTACAAAACAACAAAAAACAAAAACATCGGGCCGTTCGAACCATAATTTAGCAACCAGGCCATATCAAAATAAACCATCAACAATATTGCCGTAACGAAATACATATACTTCGGGCGGCTTTTAAATCTGAAAAAAAGGTAAAGTATCAGTGAAACTAAAAATCCTGCAAACGAAGAAAAAATAATCAACTGGTTTAATCCCATCGCCAGATTTGCGAATACATAGACCATGCAAAAAAAAGCCATGAATAACGTAGCTGACAGCAAAAGTTTCTCCTCGAAAATAAGAGCTGAACTCCCGAAGAACACATTCTGCCAATAATTACGCCGCCGATCTATCGTCTTCATTTTCCGACAATTAATAGCATGATGATAAATTTAACAAATATTATTGAATTATTTTAGTGCTCAGGTAATAAATTGATGTTTGTAATTTTACAGACGTCCTTTCTTCAGCTCTACCAAAATATTGAAACAGAATATGTACATTTAAGCCTCACAAACCTTAATTAAACACCTTTATGCAAAAGAATATTAACATTGTTGCCGCCCTGCAAATCGGGCTGAGTATTTTCAATCTCCTTATTGCATTTCTGATCTTCACCGTTCTTAAAGTTGTTGGCGGATTTGTTGACGACTCAAATGGCTCAACCATTTTATCGCTTATTGCAGATATTCTTGCAATTGTTTTTATCGTCATTTCGTTGCCCGGTATTTTTGCCGGAATGGGATTGTACAAACGAAAAGAATGGGCCAGAGTTCTAACGATAATTCTATCTGTAATTGAACTATTTAGCTTTCCGTTTGGAACTGCAATAGGCATTTTCTCGATCTGGGCATTAATTCAACCCGAAGCAATTGCAGAATTCAACGAGTTGGACAATTCTATTTAAATTCTTTGGTGTCTAAATGGACAAAAAAACCGTATTTATTATCATCACCGGACGAGTCCAGGGTGTTGGGTTTCGTTATTTTGCTCTATACAAAGCCCAGCAAGCAGGCGTTACGGGTTGGGTAAAGAATACGGTAACCGGCGATGTTGAAATCGAGGCTTCGGGAACCCAATCAAAACTCGATGTATTTATAGACTGGATTAAAACAGGCCCCCCACGGGCAATAATTAAGTCAATTTCAGTTGCTGAGATACCCAACGAACGATCATTCACAAACTTTACAATTCGCTAAATATAACAATGAACAAACCTGAAAGCTTCCATATGACACCTGACCAATTCAGGAAATATGGGAAAGAGATTATTGACTGGATCGCAGATTACTACGAAAACATGGAGAAATTTCCGGTTCTTTCGCAAGTAAACCCGGGAGATATAAAGAACCAGTTACCCAACACACCTCCAGTCGAGGGGCAGTCATTTGATCAAATAATGGGTGACGTAAACGAAATTATTATGCCGGGAATTACACACTGGCAGTCTCCTAACTTTTACGCGTATTTTCCCTCCAACTCTTCAGGTCCATCTGTATTAGGCGATCTGCTTTCATCCGGTCTGGGGGTACAGGGAATGCTGTGGTCAACAAGTCCGGCCTGCACCGAGCTGGAAACCACCATCATGGATTGGCTCGCGCAAATGTTACAACTTCCTGAAAAATTTAAATCCATTTCAACCGGTGGAGGCGTTATTCAAGATACTGCTTCGAGCGCAGCGTTGAGCGCAATTCTGGCTGCCCGTGAGCAAAAAACCAAGTACCAGACAAACGACAAAGGGTGTACAGGACAACTTACTGCATACATTTCAACCCAAACCCACTCATCTGTAGAAAAAGCAATAAAAATTGCAGGAATCGGCAAAGACAATCTTCGATTAATTGAGGTTGACGAAAATCTTGCAATGAATGTTGTAGCGCTCGAAAAGGCAATCACCGATGACATCAATGCAGGTTTAACTCCTTTCTTTGTATGCGCATCAATCGGCTCAACATCGACAAATGCGATGGACCCATTGCCGGAAATCGGCAAAATATCCCAGAAATATGACCTCTGGTTACACATCGATGCGGCCATGTCGGGCACAGCAGCTATTTGTCCTGAATACAGGCATTTTCTGGATGGTGTTGAACTGGCAAATAGTTTCTCATTTAACCCACACAAGTGGATGTTCACCAATTTCGACTGCAATTGCTTTTTCGTAGCCGACCGTTCTGTACTGATAAAAACACTCAGTATTCTTCCTGAATATTTAAAAAATAAAGCTACTGAAGGCGGTGCTGTATTTGATTACCGCGACTGGCATGTGCAATTGGGAAGGCGATTCAGGTCGCTGAAGTTATGGTTTGTAATCAGACATTATGGAGTGAGCGGATTGCAATATCACATTCGGGAACATGTTCGCATAGCGCAGCAATTTGCCGAATGGGTAAAATCATCCAAAGATTTTTGTTTGGTCGTTCCTGCTCCCCTAAACTTAGTTTGCTTTAGACACAAAAGCAACAATGATTTCAATAAAACCTTGCTCGAAACAATCAATAATACCGGTAAAATATTCTTCAGCCACACCGTAATCAACGGGCAATACGTTCTGCGAATGTGTATCGGACAAACCTACACGCAACAGCACCATGTAGAGCAAGCCTGGAAACTGATTCAGGAAACCGCAAATGAATTAATCGCAAAAAAAGAATAATCAGATTGTTCACATGATTTCAGATTGTTTTTGAATAAAAAACATGTTCAAGAACAATCTTTTGTTGGCTTAATTTCATAAGTGTTGTTTTTACGTTTATTATTTATTCTCTATTTTTAACACATCAAAAACAGAATCATTTAAACTATTTTGATCATGATAAATCTAAAAGAATTAGAAGTTTGGTTTATAACTGGTAGTCAGGATTTATACGGTCCTAAAGTGTTAGAGCAGGTTGCTTCAAACTCAAAAGAAATCGGCGCATTTTTCAATAATTCTCCATTTATTCCGGTAAAAGTTGTTTTCAAATCGGTTATGAGAAGCATGGAAGAAATTACCAATATCTGTGTTGAAGCTAATTCGGCAAAGCAGTGTATTGGCGTAATTACCTGGTGTCATACCTTCTCTCCATCTAAAATGTGGATTAACGGGCTGAAAATTCTGAACAAACCAATGCTTCAGCTACATACGCAATATAACCGCGATCTTCCCTGGTCAGAAATTGATATGGACTTCATGAACCTGAACCAGGCCGCCCATGGCGACCGTGAGCACGGATTCATTTTAAGTCGTCTCCGTAAAAACCGCAAGATTGTTGTTGGCTACTGGAAAGAAGAAGACGTTCAACAACGCATTGGCGTTTGGAGCCGCGCAGCTGCAGCCTGGTTCGACATGCAAGGCGCTAAAGTCGCTCGTTTTGGCGACAATATGCGCGAAGTTGCAGTAACCGAGGGCGACAAAGTTGAAGCGCAGATAAAACTTGGTCTTTCAGTAAATACGTGGCCGGTTGGCGATATTGTAAAAATAATCAATGGCGTTTCTGAAGCGCAAATTGACAGTTTACTGGAAGAATACAACGCGACTTACGAATTTGACAAAGAAGCTCAGGTTGGCGGCAAATATCATGAAAGTGTACGCTACCAGGCCCGCATCGAGGCTGGTATTAAATCGTTCCTCGAAGCCGGCGGATTTAAAGCCTTCACTACAACATTTGAAGACCTTCACGGATTGAAACAGCTTCCTGGTCTGGCTTCACAGCGTTTAATGGCTGCTGGTTACGGTTTTGGTGCTGAAGGCGACTGGAAACATGCGGCAATGGTTCGCGCAGTAAAAGTAATGGGCGAAGGTTTGAATGGCGGTTGCTCGTTCATGGAAGATTATACTTACCACCTCAACCCTGTTAGCGGATACAAAGCATTGGGTTCGCACATGCTCGAAATTTGCCCAACTATTGCTGATGGGAAAGCAAAAATCGAAGTTCATCCACTCGGAATTGGCGGTAAAGATGCCCCTGCCCGTTTGGTATTCAACACACCAACAGGAATGGCTACCTGCACCAGTTTAGTTGATATGGGCACCCGGTTCCGCGTTGTTGTTCACGATGTTGAATGTGTTGCTCCTGAAGCTAAGCTCGAAAAATTACCAGTTGCCAGCGCATTGTGGATTCCGCAACCAAACCTCAAAGTTGGAGCAGCTGCATGGATTTTAGCCGGTGGCGCCCACCACAACGCTTTCAGCCAGGCTGTAACAGCTGAGTACATTGAAGACTTCTGCGATATGGCAGGAATTGAATTCGTTCAAATCAATAAGGATACATGCTTAACCAGCCTGAAAAATGAACTGAGATGGAACGACATGTATTACATTCTTGCAAACGGATTAAAATAAATTATACAGCGCTCTTTTTTGAAAAAGCCGGAGAATTTTCTTCGGCTTTTTTATGGCGTACCTTACTGTAAATTATTTTCCAGCTGGGCAATCGCCTCATAAAGATCTTGTCGGGGATAAAAGTTCTGATGCGAAATATTAAGAAACCGCATGATCAGGAAAGCATCAAAGAACTGAAAAAACCGCTTTATAAAGGCCGCCAGAGTTGAGCTATATTTATTTATTTCAACTATTTTCTCATCGAATTTAATAGCCTCTAAATACTCCTGAACGGGCTCTGACAAGGAAGATTTAACAGCAGTTATCACGACTTCATCACACTTATAAAATGAACCGACTTGCGCGAATAATTTTTTAAGATCGATAAATGCACTAAAATTATAAGTAACAGAAAGGTCTGCTTCTGAGTTCATCCATTTAGACATCGCTGCACCTGTTCCAAATGGAACCCGATCAGAAACTCTGGCAGACGGATAAACAAATGCATTTTCAATCTCCGGGATTTTCCCGAGATGGGTTAGTTTATTCAGAAAATAAAAGTCTTCGCCAGCTTGCCTTCGGTTCATTCCGCCCTGTTTCACGTACGCATCAGCCCGCACGGCAAACGCCGACCCTATTGTATAAATTGAATTTGGGAACCCAGCAAAATCAAGTGCCTTTTTATAATAGTGCAGGTAATCTTCATACAAACGAATTCCGCCCTGTTGCTTCTCTCCTATCGTCTCATCAATCCGATGCCTGAAATTTAGAGTGGCAGCAAAACAATGCTTGTCGGTTAAAAATGTCCGTTCGATTTCCGTTAAATAATTTTCAGAAACCAGGCAATCTGCATCCAACGAAATAATTATACCATCGCCGCGATCCAGGTCGTTAAACCGCCGAACGATCTCATCCATCCCAATTTTGCGGGCCATTCCAGCTCCGGCCGAACGCGCCTCAACCGACCCTGCATAAATAGGGTGTAGTACCATCCCCGTCCTGTCATTCTGCTTCTTCCAATCGAGTAATTGCAAATACGTTTTCTCGTTGATTTCCCTTACTTCAGGAGAACAGTTCTCTGAATTGTTTACAACCACCACCGTTTCGCAGGCTGAGTCCGGTTTGCTGCATTGCCAGAGCGATTCTAATGTCCGGGTAATTTCTGGTTCATTCAGACAAGGAATCATCACGATTAAGCGAACATCTGCTCCAGGCTTCGAATCAATAAACCTTGGGTAAACAACATTGCGGGTAATATATTGGTTGGCAAACATTCTTCTAAATAATCTTGACGGAAACAAAAAAATCCGAATTACTTCGGATTTTCAATATTTAATAGACTTGTGTCTATTTTAGTCTTGTTCTCGAATAACGTGCATTCAACCCAACTAAAATTTCTTTAGTAATGTTATGAGCATCGTCTCCGACTAAAATCTCACCCGAATTGAAAATGTAATTGTACTTTTTGTCCTTGTTGTACACTTTCACGTAGTTCATAATACTATCAAGCAATTGCTTGTTGTTATCCGATTGAATCTGTGCCAATTTGGTCGATAATTCCTGATCGAGTTTGGTAACCTGCTGTTCTTCGCCCATTAAACGATCACGCTCTTGCAAGGCCCGTTCCTGACTAAGGAAGCCGCCACGTTGAACCTTTTCCTGAAATGCTGCAGCCTGTGATTCGAATCGGGTGCGTTTATCTCCATATTCTCTGGTAAATGCTTCCTGCTGTTTAAGGAAGTTATCGTGCATTTCCTGGGCAAAATCGTAGTTTACAGCAAGTGAATCGACTTTTATGTATGCAATTTTCAAGCCTGAAGCAGCACCATCTCCAGCGGCACCTTTATACGCAGAACCTTTACCTTTTCCTGTGAAATGAAGAATATAAATACCAGCAACAGCCACAAATAAAACAGCAAACAATACTCCAGACGTGTTTTTCATAAATTTCAGAATTTATTTTTTAATTCCCGTGCAACCGCAACTTTATTAAAAAAAATAAACATTTAAAACGAGTAACAGCAGTTACACTTACCCTTTTTACAATAAAACTCTGCCAAAAATAAAAATTTATTGGCACTATCCACAACTTGATTTCATTATTTTTAGAAACACCTGAAGTTTGTGGTCCGGAAGAGCATTA
This sequence comes from Prolixibacteraceae bacterium, assembly GCA_035353575.1. Taxonomy (GTDB): domain Bacteria; phylum Bacteroidota; class Bacteroidia; order Bacteroidales; family Prolixibacteraceae; genus Aquipluma. The sequence continues at coordinate 34,296 of DAOPZV010000011.1, forward strand.
TCACACAAAACCTGCGCAAAATCATACTTCTACCGTGATAAACATCATTGAATCGGGAGACTTATCGATTGTATTTTTGGTATCAGAAAAATTACTGTAAAGAACACAAAATGTTTAATAAAATACTGGCAAACGCACTTCCGCACATGCCCAAAAAGTTAATCTGGATTTTCTCAAAAAGGTATATCGCCGGAGAAAAAATTGAAGATGGGTTGCGCGTCTCCCGAGAATTGAACAAGCAAGGCGTTGAAGTCAGCGTTGATTTACTTGGCGAGTTTATCACAACAATTGAGCAAGCCGAAGAAAACCGCAAAAAATACATCGAAATAATTGAACGTTTCAGTTCAGAAGGTATTGTTGGTCATTTTTCGGTAAAACCGACCATGTTTGGATTACTTATCAATCCTGAAATTTGTTTTAAAAATATTGAAGCTGTTGTTCAGAAAGCCGCAGAAAAAGGCACTTTCATCCGTATCGATATGGAAGATTCACAATGTGTCGATCAGGAAATTGAAATGTACCGCAAACTTAAACACAAATTCCCGGGACACGTCGGATTGGTTATGCAGGCTTATCTTCGCCGTACAAAAGACGATTTGATTAACATGAATAACCTGCCGGCAAACGGCGCTCCTCTGAATTTCAGGCTTTGCAAAGGTATTTATATTGAGCCAAAACACATTGCATACAAAGAATACCAAGAAATCAGAGATCATTATCTTGACGATTTGAAGTTCATACTAGAAAATGGAATGTATGTGGGCATTGCCACTCACGACAAATACCTGATTGAAAATGCCATAAAGCTCATTAATGAAAAGAATCTCGACAAGTCGAAATTTGAATTCCAGATGCTATATGGTGTAACACCAGAACTTAGGGCTTCTGTCGTAAAACAGGGCTTTAAAATGAGAGTATATGTTCCGTTTGGGAAAGACTGGTTTGGCTATTCAACCCGCCGGTTAAAGGAAAATCCGAAGATGGCTTCGCACATTATAAAAGCACTTTTTTTTAGGGGTTAATTTTAGGGGTTATAACCGAGGGAGGTTCAGAAATGGGCCTCCCTTTTTTTATCATACAATTATACTGTTCCTCTGTCCGTTTTTTACAATTCAAAATCCTTTAAAGTGTTTAAATTTATTCCTCCAATTGGCGTGAATAGATTTAAATGGCTATCAACTTAACATTTTCGTGTTGCGAAGCAAGCGAAGCGACATCCTTTTTAGTACGACGGTATCTTTTTCTTGACTCCGATGGAAAAAACGAAACGTACTGCGACAAGCATATTCCGGAAGGCTCTTCTACCCTGATTTTTAATTTCAAAGGGGAAGTAGATATGAGTATTGGACACGACTCCAGCAAAAAACTACCTCCGTATTTTCTCACCCTTCCGTATCTGGGTCCAGTTAATATAAAAGTAACACTTCCCTGCGACACCTTTGGAGTTGCCTGTAAAACGAGCGTTTTCTCCGCTTTTTTTAATATTTCACTAAATAAAGCTCCAACACCATCTTTCCGCACCATTAATGATGTTATCCCGCTTGAACTGTACTACGAACTTAAAAAATCGAATGAACAACAAACGCGCATTCAGATTTTTGAGAATTTCATAAATAAAATAGGGAAAGGGAAAGAATATAAGCCAGATAGCGTGGACATTGCGTATGATCACATTTTTGCCTCCAACGGATTAGTACAAATAAATGACCTAATTACGGACCTCGATATGAACAGCAGAACATTTCGCCGAAATTTTCAGCGCCGGGTGGGGATTTCGGCGAAGTCACTTTGCCGCATAGTTCGCGCCGCTCAAATTATAAATGCGCTAAAAGGATCGAATACCATTGACTTTCAAAACATCGTTTACTCCGGAAAATACTTCGACCAACCTCATTTTGTTAATGACTTTCGCAAATTTATTGGAGAATCGCCCGGAACGTTCTTTCATCGCGATTTACGCTTGGTTAAGCTATTCTCGGGCATTTAAAATTAAAGTTCTACTGTAGTTGACCGATTTTTACAATTTTTTGATAAACGGGGTCGTTAATTTTGTTCATTAAACCAAAATAACCCGTTTATGAAATCATCTAAAATCTTCTTTACCCTTTTTATCTTGTTTTTTTCGACCATAAGTTTTGCTCAATTTAACGTTAAAGATAAACTCAAAGACAAATCGGTTAACCG
>DAOPZV010000012.1:0-24667 GCA_035353575.1 Prolixibacteraceae bacterium
GGCTTGACAGGAAATCGCCCGCAGTCCGCCCCTGCGTGTAGCTTCCTACGTTAGGCCGCATTTTAGAGAACCTGCATACAATGAGAAAAAATAAGAAGGATTGAATAAATGAACCTAAAAGAGCATTACACCAAATTATATCAAGATTCGATTCAGAAAATACAATCGGACTCTTATCATGTTGACAAGTTAATTGAATCGGATAGTGATAAAAGATTCGGTATTACTCTTTTATTACGACCTGATAATTCAGTAAAGGCTAATATTCAAAAGTTTCTTTCAGAGATTAGGTCTATAGAACCAAACCAATACTATTACCGTGATTCTGATTTGCATGTGACAGTAATGTCAATAATTTCTTGTTATGATGGGTTCAACCTTAGCCAGATTAGAATTGAAGATTATGTCGATACCATTAAGAAAAGCATAAGAAGGGTAAGTTGTTTTAATATAGAATTTAGGGGACTTACTGCCTCCCCATCTTGTTTAATGGTACAAGGATTTTTAGAAAATAATACCCTAAACCAGATTCGGGATAACCTAAGAGTTGATTTTAAGGACACTGGCTTAGAACAGTCAATGGATAAAAGATATGCAATTCAAACAGCTCATTCGACAATTTTTAGATTGAAAGAAAAAGTCGAAAATAAAGAGGCTTTTTTGGATATAGTGGAAAAGTATAGAGATTACTATTTTGGTACATTTATAGTTGATTCATTGGAATTGGTATTCAATGATTGGTATCAACGAAAAGAATATGTCAAAAAATTGTATCTATTTGAATTGAAATAAAAACGCAGCCTAACACGCGGTATAAAAAATTGCCGGTTCAGTGGTTATTTAAGGGTTATAGCCCGCTACAACCTTTGTGTAACTTGACAGGAAATCGCCCGCAATCGGCAAGTTTACATACCGCACAACGTTGTGCTCCATGCAAAAAAAACGACCGTGCATATAAGAAACAAATGATATGAATGAATTAGAATCACTAAAAAATATCTTTAAAGACCGGATTTTTAAGATACCAGACCCCGAAACGTTATGGCCAATTGTAGTCGCGCTTTGAAACATTGTGCAGACTTGAGAAAAAATGGTTTGTAGTTGTCTGAAACGGCTTCGGTTTTCGACAGAGTCAAGTTCTTTGAGAGGTTTTTAAAAATGGTTTTTGGGGATTTCTGTGTTTGACAAGTTCTCGCTTTTCGAGATGGAAATATATTGAACATTGGGGAATTAATACTTTACAAACGCTATTGGCGGAATTAAGAAAGTTTGAATAAAAAAAAACGCGACAACTGATACAGGCTCATTTGACACAAGGGTTTCAGTGGTACGCCAAATGGCAAATTTTGTAACACCTGATTAGACAAACGGCCTCTGCATATTATTTCGATTAAGGACACAACTATTCCAGAAGATGAAGCAGATACTAATATTCGTAATTACAGCATTGGCAATGAATGCGTTTGGACAAATCGACGGTCTAAACACCAAAGTTTCGCCTCATCCTGAGAAATTTGAGAAAAAAGGGAATGACTCGATTTTTCAGGTCTCGTATGTAAATCCTGATGATTCCGTCAGAAAACCAATTTACTACATTAACGGGAAATTGATCAGTCACATCATTCTAAAAACGATCAATCCTCAGTTTATCGACAAAATAAATGTTGTGAAGCGAGATACTGTAATAGATGCCAAAAACTATTACGGAGAAATCCACATTCAATTGAAAAAAGATTACAAGCCAAAATTCATTTCCCTGGCCGATTTAAAATTGAGGTACACCAGGCAAGCCAATGCATCGTCGATTTTCATGATTGACGACGAAATAATAAGTGGAGATTACAGAAAATACATAGTTGATGAGAACTATATACTAAAAATCATTGTTGAACGGATCGACGTTAACGAAGAAAATCTTCAGGTAAATGTTATCAGGCTATTGACAAAAACCGAGGAGAATATTAAAAAATCAAAGCAAATTTGGATTCGTGGTACCAGTGACTTAGTGCCCGGAAAATAAGCAACCGTTAAGCAGAGCTTCCAATCAAATACCGAGGCTGTGGGCTACGGGTTGCAGGCAACGCAGGTCGATCTACAAATCCAGACTGATAAAAAAGTATGAAAAAAGTAATTGCAGCAATCAATATGACAATTGACGGGTTTTGTGACCACACTTCAGGGATCCCCGACGAAGAAATACATCAACATTACGCCGATTTGCTGAGAACCGCCGATACCGCTCTATATGGCAGGGTAACCTACCAGCTTATGGAATATTGGCGAACCGTGCTTGAAAATCCCACCGGAGATAAAGCAATCGACAACTTTGCAGTAGCAATTGATAACACCCCAAAGCTTGTTTTTTCGCACACACTGGAAAATGTAGATTGGGAAAGTGCAAAATTGGCAAGCCAAGATCTTGAGACAGAAGTTTTCAACCTCAAACAGCAATCGGGGAAAGACGTTTTTGTGTGCAGTCCGAGTTTGATTGTCGCTCTGACGAAACTAAAATTAATAGACGAATACCAACTTTGTATTCACCCCGTTTTTGCCGGAAGTGGCTTGCCCTTATTTAAAAACATCAGCGAAAAAATTACGCTTAAACTCGTGAACACAAAAACGTTCAGCGGTGGTGCAGTCATCCTTTATTATGAACCCTTTATAAAACCACAAAATAAAAATACCGACTGAATCAACAAAAAACCGGAATCATGGAGACTAAGATGATAATCGAACAACAGCGGGCTTTTTTCAATTCGAACCAAACTAAAAATGTTGAGTTTAGAATTGAGCAACTAAAAAAAATAAAAAGCCTTCTGAAAGAAAACGAAGACCTTTTATACAAAGCCATTTACGAAGATTTTGGCAAATCTGAATTTGAAACCTATGCTTCGGAATTGTTACTTATATACGGCGAGATAAATACGGCAATCATAAACGTGAAGAAATGGAGCCGGAAAATCAAAGTACGAACAGGGCTGGCTAACTTTCCGGCGAAAAGTTATATTATACCCGAACCACTCGGAACAGTGCTGGTAATCGGCGCATGGAATTACCCGTATCAGCTCTCTCTGGTTCCGGCCATTGCAGCGCTGGCCGCCGGAAACACGGTTATTCTGAAACCAAGCGAGCTGCCTTCAAAAACATCAGCTGTAACCGCAAAACTGATCAACGAAAACTTTAGCAGCGAATATTTTCATGTTATTGAAGGCGGCGTTTCAGTAACAACCGAACTCCTGGAGAACCGCTTCGATAAGATATTCTTTACCGGCAGCATACCCGTTGGACGACTGATATACCAGGCCGCAGCAAAGCACCTGACACCGGTTACGCTCGAACTTGGCGGGAAGAGCCCGACCTTTGTATTTGCCGACTGCGACATTAAAATGACCGCCAAACGCATCGCCTGGGCAAAATTTTTTAACGCCGGTCAAACCTGCGTGGCTCCGGATTACATCCTGATAGAGAAAGAAGTGGAAGAAAATTTCCTGAATGCCTTAAAGGAAGAGCTCGATATTTATCCGAAAACCTATCAGGATTTTACCAGCAATTACACCCAGATTATCAATACAAAGAACTTCGACCGCCTCAACAAATTAATTGACAAAAACAAAGTTTGCTACGGAGCTCACGCTGAGCGAGACGCACGCTTTATCAGCCCTACTGTATTGAGAGATGTTTCTTTTTCGGATAAGATAATGGAAGACGAGATTTTTGGGCCGATTCTTCCTGTATTGTCTTTTACAGACATTGACGAAGCGATACGTGAGGTGAAAAGCAGGCCTAAACCACTTTCCTGCTACGTTTATTCGAGAAACAAAAACACGGTAAAAAAAATATTGAAAGAAATATCTTTTGGCGGAGGTGCGGTAAACGACAGCGTAATGCACTTATCGAACAGTAATCTTCCCTTTGGCGGAGTTGGATTCAGCGGCTTTGGCAGCTACCACGGCAAAGCCGGATTTGAAACATTCACTCATTACAAAAGTATTTTACACAAGTCGTTTTTGTTTGAACCGAGCCTGAAATACGCTCCATATTCTGCCTGGAAAATGAAATGGCTTAAGCGAATTTTGGAGTGACCTCTACCTTTAACACATGAGGGCAGCAATGTCCGGAACTAAAATCTATTCCACATTGGCAATACAAAAAATTATACGGTTTTAGGGGTTAGCTGTAAAGCCAGCATTCCTCCGCGTGCAGAAACTTCGCTCCATTTTTCGACCGAAAAATCAAGTACAACCGTTGAGCAGGTTGGCATATCGGAATTGAAATACTTTACCAGATTATAAACCAGGTAATAAACCGTTGGGTTATGTCCAAAAACAAAAACCGTTTCCACCGAATCGGGCAACTCCTGCAACATATCAACAAAGGCTTGCGTGGTCATTCCTGAGTACAGAACGTCCTCTTTTTGAATTTTGCCTGACTGGTAACCCAGCGTATTGCAAAAAATAGTAGCTGTGTGCATTGCGCGAACGGCCGGGCTGGCAATTACCAGATCGGGACTGATATTGAGAGATTTAAGCTTTTGACTGATTTTTTCTGCGTCGCCCTCTCCCCTTTCCATTAAATCGCGGTAAAAATCGTTGTCGTAACCATACGGCACCGATTTGGCATGTCGAACTATAACCACCCTCTTCATCGCTTTTTGTTTTCTGTTTGGCACAAAAATACAAATAAATATCCACGCAGTAAGTAACATGTTATCAGGCATAATTGTCTGAAAAGATGCGTCGGATCATAGTTTTTGCCCCTCCGATTGCTATAAAATAAGAACCGATGTTTGTTTATTAAAAATACGACGTGAAAAGTAGGGAATCTGCAGTTTTAAGCGGATTAGTGGCATTAATACAAATGTTATTGCAATTATGGTTTAATTTTACACTCAACTTAAACCAAAAACAACTAACTAAAGAGCCGCTCGCCAATGAAAAAAATTCTGATTGCTTTCTTTGCATTTTTCATTTGCCTGCTGAACGGATATGCCGCTGATTCAGTCAACATGTGCCACTATTCAACTGAAGGCACTGAATTCTGGTTGGGATTTATGCAAAATCGTTTATCGGGCTCGGTTCATTATATTGAATTAACTGTTACCTCGCAACTTGGGGCAAATTTCACTTTAACCTACGGAACCAACGAAAAATTGATCGGAACCTATTCTGTCGGTACGAATTCGCTTGTTAAAATTTCGCTCGATTATTCAAGACTCGAACCGTCACTCAGTGAAACTACTGAAAGTAAAGCCATTCATCTGGTATCCGACAATCCGGTAAATGTGTATGCGTTTAATTACAGAACCCAGAGTTCTGACGTTGCAGTAATTTACCCGGTTAAGTCCATTGGATCGGAGTATTTTGCCATGTGCTACACGCCTCATGTCAGCGGCACACGCGAAACCAACAGCGAATTTATGATTGTGGCAACCGCTAACAACACCAATGTAAAAATAAAGCCATCAGCCGATACCGACGGCGGACACAAAGCCAACACCACATTTTCGGTTACGCTTAACAAAGGCGAACTTTATCAGGTAAAATCAACCTCAAACGACCTGACAGGAAGCTATGTAGCCTCCGACCAGCCCATAGCCTTCTTCTCCGGATCGATGGCTACAACAGTCCCTCTATCCGGAACAAGTTATGACCATTTGTACGAACAAATTCCACAGACAAATACCTGGGGCCGGGAGTTCTATGCAGTTCCGCTTGATCTGAGGAGCAAAGATACCTACCGTGTGCTGGCAGCCGAAGACGCAACTGTGGTTACGATTGGCGCAACCAACACAAAGAAAACTCTGGCAAAAGGACAATACTACGAATTTGAACTTACGAGCAGCCAGGCCTGCAAAATATCTTCAACAAAAAAAATACTGGTTGCCCAGTATTGCAGATCGCAGAATATTGACGGAAGCTCAGGCGTTGGTGATCCGTTCATGACAATCATCAGCCCAATTACTCAAAAAATAAACGATGTAACCTTCACCGCTTACGAGTCGAGCCTGATACAGAACATCTTCTATGTAAATGTAGTTGCGTACACTTCACTTACCGGAACCATCTCGCTCGATGGGAATTCAATTGGTGGCAGGTTTACTCCTTTTTCGGGAACCAAATACTCTTACGCACAAATCGCCCTTTCAAAAGGCAATCATAGATTAACAACAAACAGCATCGATAAAAACGCAGGATTCCTTGCCTTTGTATATGGGTTTGGCGACAACGGCAACACCGAATCTTATGGTTATGGCGTAGGATTTAGCCTGAATTTGCAGCTGGACATTAAAGGCGAATCAGCGTCTGATACGCTCATTATATGTGAGGGAACAACCAAAGAACTGGACGCCGGATCGTACTTTAACAAATATAAATGGAACACCGGCGACACAGTCTCGGCCATAACCGTGTCGAAGAAAGGCTGGTACAAAGTAACGGCAAAAACAACACTGGGATGTATCGAGAGAGACAGCGTTTACATCGAGACCGACAAACCTCAAATTTATTTAGGGAAAGACACTACTGTTTGTTTACCTGGTGAAATGGTGATAACAGCCAAAAGCGGCTTCCTGAGTTATTTGTGGCAGGACAACTCTACCGGACAAACTTTTACAGTTGAGAAATCGGGTGATTATTTTGTAACCGTCACGAATCAGAACGGATGTCAGAATTCCGATACAATACATGTGGACGTCATCATGCCGGTACTCAGTTTCAGTCCTGATTATCCGATAGCAACTTTGGATCATCCGGATATAACTTTCAATAATCACACCGAAGGAGCAATTGATTTTGATTGGGATTTTGGTGATGGATCGACTAGTCAGGAAACGAGCCCGCAACATCATTATTCCGATTTAGGGCTTTACCATGTTGTTTTGCGGGCAACCAGCTCATTCGGGTGTACCGATACGCTTGGCATAAATGTTAAAATTGTTCCAACGGCATTTTCAATTCCCAATGCTTTCCGCCCAGCCAGCGAAATCTCAGTCAACCGCGTATTTCAGCCAACAATTGTTAGTTTGAATACCGACAAATATAGCTTCAGGATTTTTAACCGCCTGGGAGCCGAAGTCTTCAGAACAAACTCGTATGAAACCGGCTGGGACGGAAATTCGGGAAGCAACCAATCTTCTGATGAGGGAGTTTATGTTTGGGTTGTCGAATACGCCGACATTCAGGGTTATCAGCACACTAAAAAAGGAAGCGTAATGCTGATTCGTTAAATTTTTAGACTATGAAACAGCGGCTTACTAAAATCATGCTCAACAGATTAATCCTGAAAACGTTTTTAATTATATTCATCTGCTTCGGGTTAGAAATAAACGCCGGTGCGCAGGATGCTTACTTCTCACAGTTTTTCATGAATCCAACCTACCTGAACCCGGCTTATACGGGCTCTATGAAAGTGCCACGCGCCAGTTTGCAATACCGGAATCAATGGCCAGCGATGGGAAATGCGTACATCAATTATTTTGCGGCCTTCGATACCTATATTCCTTCTATTTCGAGCGGAGCGGGACTTCTGGTGCTCAACGACGTTCAGGGAGGAGGCATGTACACCGAAACCAGCTTCAAGGCAATGTATTCCAAAGAGATTATTTTGAGTCGCGAATGGACAATGTATGGAAGCATAAGCGCAGGAGCCAAATTAAATTCACTGAATTACAACAAACTTACATTTGCTGATCAACTCGATCCGGTTTACGGGAACTGGCTTGTTTCCGGCGAAACTCTGCCCGAAAATAATACTCGCCTGCTTCCCGATTTTGGCGCCGGGATTCTTGTTTTCTCCAGTAAATATTTCGCAGGAATTGCTGCTGATCACCTGTCGGAACCCGATCAATCGCTCTATTCAGGACAAAGTTACCCGCTGAAACGAAAATATACAGTTCACTTTGAGTATAGCTTTCCTTGGTATCGCCCCGGACATCTGCGGAAGCTGATAAAGTTCACTCCTAATTTTGTCCTTCAATCGCAGGGCAAGTATCAATACCTCACTTATGGTGTTTATGGAAATAGAAGGGGAATCTCTGTTGGCGTTTGGAACAGGCTGACCAACGAGAAAAATACTGATGTGATCGTTTCTGCGGGATTTATTGGCAAACAACTGAAAACTGCTATTTCTTATGATATAAATATTAACGGAGTTGGATTAAAATCTCACGGAGCAGTTGAACTAACGATCTCATACCTACTGAAAGCCCCCGGAAGAAAAAGCATTTTCCCTTTCTATGAAATTCCTGGCGAGTGGGACATTCATTAAATTGAATCATATAATTCCCGATTTTTAAATTTTTTCAGCAAAAATAATCGCTAGCCGTTGTTATTTTTGTGCCTCATGAAACGCATTGGATTACTTTCTGACACACACGCCACACTGAGTCCCCGCGTATTTCGTTTTTTCCAATCGGTTGACGAAATATGGCACGCTGGCGACATTGGGAATGCCGAAACTGCTGACCGACTCGCTGCTTTTAAGCCATTCAGGGCCGTTTACGGAAATATTGACGACCATATATTGCGGCGAATGTTCCCGGAGACACAGCGTTTTATGTGCGAAAATGTTGACGTTTTAATGACTCATATTGGCGGTTATCCGGGGCGCTACGAAACCAAAGTAAGAAACCAGTTTAAAATTAAAGCACCGCAGTTGTTTATTTGCGGGCATTCTCATATCCTGAAAGTAGTTTTCGACCCAAAGTTTCATTGTTTGCATGTAAATCCGGGAGCGGCTGGCAATAAAGGTTTTCATCAGGTTTGCACGGCAGTTCGGTTTGTGATCGACGGCCGAAATATCCGAGATTTGGAAGTTTTGCAGTTTGAACGAACCGCTTTTGACAGCTACGAAGTGTAACCTCTGGAGGATCATTTTGTGGCAAAAAACCTTTTTTACTTAATACTCAACAAATTTTGTTTCTCGCTGTTTTTTTGAATAAATTGAGCATCAATAATGAAGACGTTTTTATTCATCTTAACAGCAACGTTTATGGTTGTAATAAACAGCGCCGCCCAAACAGAAACAGCAACTCTTGGAGGAGGTTGTTTCTGGTGCACCGAGGCCATTTTCAGAAGCCTTAAAGGGGTTGAGTCGGTTGAATCAGGTTATTCCGGCGGCCATACGAAAAACCCAACTTACCAGGAAGTATGTACCGGCGAAACAGGCCATGCCGAAGTAATTCAAATCAAATTCAATCCAAAGATTATCAGTTTCAGCGAAATACTCGAAGTATTCTTCGAAACACACGATCCGACTTCATTAAACCGGCAGGGGGCCGATGTAGGAACACAATACCGTTCGGTGATATTTTACCATTCGCAGCAGCAGAAAGAGATTGCCGAAAAATACATTGGAGAATTGAATAAAGAGAATGTTTACGGAAAGAAACTGGTGACTGATGTCTCGCCGTTCGATCATTTTTACAAAGCCGAAGCTTATCATCAAAACTATTTTGCCAACAACCGGGCTCAAGGCTATTGTCAGTTTGTTATTGTTCCAAAAATGGAAAAGTTCAGGAAAATTTTTAAGAGCAAACTGAAATAGCTAAAATAGGCCAGACCAAACAATATCTATAGGCTACATCTTTACTTTACTTTCCGTTCTTACCTAGTTACAGAATTAGATAACGGCCAATAATATTTGATATATTCGCAATCGAAACCATCAAAGAATCTTAAATCATTTCATTTGGAGAACATCCAACATATTGAATCGCTCGCAAAAAAGATCAGTCAAAGCTCGGATCAACAAGCTTTTAAAGAGTTATACCTGGTTTATTTCGACCGGCTATATAAGTTTGCGTTTTCCATTTTGCATTCATCGGAGTTTGCCGAAGAAGCGGTGAATGATGTTTTTCTGAATATCTGGCAGAAGAGAAGCCAGTTGAAAGCAATCGAAAACCTTCGGAATTACTTGTTTATTTCAACCCGGAATACTGCATTTAACTACCTAAGCAAGTTCAAAAAAGAACGAAATGCGTCGCTCGACGAGGTGCTTGTGCGTTTTGAGACTGATGATCTCACCCCGGAAACGGCATTTTTTACTGCCGAAGTACGAAATGGAATTGAGCAGGCTGTCAATCAACTTCCGCCAAAGACAAAACTGGTATTCCAGATGGCTAAAATTGAAGGATTGAAATATAAAGAAATTGCCGATATACTAAATATTTCGGTCAATACCATCGACAATCACATTGCAACAGCCATTAAAAAGCTCAGTGTTATCCTAAAAAACTTTTCACCTGACGATTCAAATCTTATTCTTCTTCAGCTATTTATAAAGACTTTTAAAAAATTATAGAATAAAATTCGAATTCAGACTAGTAGAAAAAAAGAAATATATTGTCTTGTAAATAACATTCAGTCAACCATGGAAATAATTTGGAGCATTATAGGGAAAAAATTTGCAGGAGAAATTTCTGACGAAGAAAGCAAAATCCTGACTGAATGGCTTGATTCATCGACCGCAAACAAACAAACATATCTACAATTAGAAGAACTCTGGAACCACAAACAAGATCAAACAAACAATTCGCAAGCAATTGCGGCGTACGACAAGTTGATTAACCGAATTAGATTTGCTGAGGTAGTTCAAACAGAATCCAGAGTTCATCGGATTATCTCGCAGGTTAATCAATTTGCACGCTACGCCGCAATTATTATTTTCATGCTGGCATTCGGATACCTTGCTTACTATTATTTTACGGAAGAAAGCACTAAAAACGAATTTTGCATGATTTCGGTGCCTAAGGCAAACAAATCAGAAATTATGCTTCCCGACGGTAGTAAAATATGGCTGAACAACAATAGCAAGCTCATCTATCCAAAAAAATTCAACGGGCACGAACGTAAAGTAGAACTAACGGGTGAGGCGTATTTCGAAATCAAGAAAAATTATAAAGTTCCGTTCATTGTTAAAACTTCTGATATTAGCGTCAAAGTTCTGGGAACAAAGTTTAACGTGAGTGCCTACCCAAACGATAAATTTATTGAAACCACACTGATATCTGGCAAAGTCACAGTCAACTCGAACGAAAATCCGGAAGTTGAGAATGTACTTAACCCGGGAGAAAGCCTGACATACGATAAAGTGAGCAATAAAACCACAATTGCCCGGGTTGACACTAAATTCTACACATACTGGATGAAAGGTGAGTTTTCGTTTAAAGACGAGCGATTTGAAACACTTGCAAAAAAAATTGAGCGAATCTATAATGTAGAGATTACATTCGAAGACCCTAAATTGAAAGACAAGACCTATACCGGAAACTTCAAGGTTGATGACAACATTTATACAATACTTGAAATCTTCAAAAAATCAACTTCAGAACCAATCGAATACACTGCCGACAGGAACAAGATCTCTATCCGGATGAAGAAGTGAAAAATATCTGAAGTAATTGCACAAAAAAACACGACTTACCTTACCATTTATTTACCATTTATTGAAAAAAAAACTGATATTTACGAGAGTTAACTGAGTGAGTATGTTCCAATGTAGTGAAACAAGCATATCGGTATTTTATTTCAGAGCGAATTTACCTTTAGACTCAAATGCAAGTTTCCGTCATACAAAAAAGCAGTTAGCCGGCGACCGGTAAAAATTATCTTCGGATGAAATTTAAGTTTCTCTTACTAGCTTTTCTGATTGGGATGTCTGTGAAATCATTTTCGCAGAAAAACATAATCTCACTTAATTTGAAAGATGCCACCATTGAGCGGACGCTCCTTGAAATTGAAAAGCAAAGTGAATATCGCTTTTTCTTCGAACAATCCAGCATCGACCTTCAGCCCAGGGTTTCAATTCAAATAAAAGATGCTACAATTAACGATGTTCTGGATAAATTATTCAAAAACACGCCCTACTCATACCAAATCGTTGATCGTCATATCATTCTGTCGCAAACAAAAAAAATAAATGACCAAAATCTTAGTCCAGGTTCGCTAAGAATTGTAAAAGGTACGGTAACCAACAAAGCAAAAGAATCGATTCCCGGGGTAACTGTGATGATAAAAAATACTAATGCAGGTACAATAACCGATCGAAACGGGTTTTATAAACTGGAAATTCCTGCTGAATTCGATTCGCTCACTTTTTCGTATGTCGGGATGAAAAGGCAAGATGTTGCTTTGGGCAAAAATTCGCAGGTGGACGTTATTCTCGAACCTGAGATATTTGGAGTGGACGAAGTAATTGTTGTGGGTTACGGTGATCAAAAAAAATCGGACCTTACCGGATCAATCGCCTCAATCGAAGTTGAAGCAACCAAAAGAATGCCTGTGGCTGGTATTGATCAGGCATTGCAGGGGCGCGCCCCGGGTGTGTTTGTTACCTCAACTTCGGGCTCGCCAGGCGGAGGAACCACTGTACGAATCAGAGGAATAGGAACAGTAAACAACAACAATCCGTTATTTGTAATCGACGGCGTGCCAACAGATGATATCCGCTTTTTGAATACGGGAGACATAGACAACATTGAAGTATTGAAGGATGCCTCTGCATCAGCGATTTACGGAAACAGAGGGGCCAACGGAGTAATTCTGATAAATACAAAAAAAGGAAAACCGGGAAGACCTAAAATTCAATACGACTCGTATATTGGATTTAATGAAGCCTGGAAAAATCCAAGTTTAGGAAATAGTAACCAGTTTGCCGCGTTAAGCAACCTCGCAGTAAAAAACGGCATTGAAAGTGAAGGTGTCGGCGCATATCAGTATGTCGAAGATTTTAAAAATCCAGAGACTTTTTCGGGTGGCACAAACTGGTGGAAACTAATTACACAAAAAGCCCCTGTTCAAAACCATAATCTTTCCATTTCTGGTGGAAACGACTTGAACAAATATATGATGAGCCTCTCTTACTTGTCGCAAGATGGTACAATCAGAGGTTCCGAGTTTAACAGAATAACTTTCAGGATAAACAATGAATACGCGCTATCCGAAAAAATATCGCTTGCATTCAATACAAACTTTAGCCAGGCTATCAGAAAGTTAATTCCTGAAGACGATTTGGATGGTGGAATCGTGTTCACGTCAATTGTGCTTGACCCAATTACGAGCGGCGAAGAACGACCGGTTAATGATCCTATCAGGATGAAATATGGTGAATTTTCGCGATGGTACGAATCGAAGTACAGTAATAAATACAATCCGGTTGCCCAAATCGGCCGAAACTTCAACCGTTGGGATCAAATTCGCTTCTTCGGAAATCTTCTCTTTGATTATAAAATTCTTAAACGCCTGAATTACCATAGTTCATTTGGAATTGACATCAGGCAAACCGAAACAAATAAATTCTATCCAACCTATTGGATGGACGCTGATTCGAAAAACGACATAAACTCTGTAAGCAAAGATACCGGGCGGAACAAAGACTGGGTGTTTGAGAACACACTGACGTACAAAACTCTCGAAAACAGAAACCACATGTTTTCGGTAATGACTGGTATGACCATGGAATACGGCAAATACGAAACAGTACTTGCATCAAAGCGAAACGTTCCGAACAACATCAATTATCTCAGATACCTTAGCGCAGCTACGTCTGACGCCAACATCGAAAGCTCTGTTTCTGACTATGCACTGATTTCATTTATAAACAGAGTTAATTACTCCTACCGGTCGAGGTATATGTTAACAGCTTCTATACGGGCCGACGGGTCGTCAAAATTTGCAACCGGCGAGCAATGGGGATATTTTCCATCTGTTTCAGGAGGATGGAGAATAAGCAGCGAAAAGTTTTTTAGCGCACTGAATCACAATGGAATTTTCGACGACTTAAAAATAAGACTAGGCTGGGGACAAGTCGGGAATCAAAACATTTCGGATAATTCTTTCAGAACAATTATTGCGGGAGGAGTTCAAAACAGATACATCTTCGATAAAACCATATACCAGGGCTATTCACCTTCAAATGTCGGGAACAAACACATCACCTGGGAAACAACAGAATCGACCAACCTGGGATTTGATTTCGTGATGTTCAAAAACAAACTCTCTGGAAACGTTGACTTCTTTAACAAGCAAACCAAAAAGATGCTGCTGGAACTACCCGTTCCCTCATCCATCGGTCTGCCAAATTCGCCATGGACAAACGCGGGCGATGTTGAAAACAAGGGAGTTGAAATCTATACAAACTATCACAACAAGTGGAAAGAACTCAATTTCAACGTATCTGTAAATATTTCTACATATCGAAATAAAATATTATCGTTGGGCGGCGGTGAGCCCATCATGGGTGGCGAACAACGCCTTGGATACACAACAAAAACAATGGTTGGACACCCAATTGGTGCTTTTTTTGGCTATGTAGTTGAGGGTGTTTTTCAGAATCAGAAAGAAGTTGATGACGCAAATGCACTGACTTCAGGCCACGGATATTATCAAGATGTTATGACCCGACCCGGCGATTTTAAATTTAAAGATTTAAACGGCGATGGCCGAATCACAGGCGAAGACAGAACTTTTATTGGATCTCCGCACCCCGATTTCACTTACGGAATCAGTTTGTCTGCTGAATATCATCAAATCGATTTCTCAGTCTTCCTGCAAGGTTGCCAGGGGGGAGATATTTTTAACGTCTTTAAATATTACACCCACCAGAATACTGGCTATTTTAACGCTCCTGCGGATATGCTGCAAAAAGCTTGGCATGGCGAAGGAACCTCAAACTCGCAGTTTCAGGTTTCGGCCAGCACTGCTAACAATAATCTGAGGGCATCAACCTGGTATGTTGAAGATGGCTCCTTCCTGCGCGTAAAAAATCTCCAGTTGGGCTACAATTTCAATAAGCGCATTTGCCAAAGAATTGGTATTTCTGAATGCCGGGTCTATATTGGCGGACAAAACTTGTACACTTTCACCCGATATAGCGGGCTGGATCCTGAGTTGGCCGATTTAAGCGGAAATCCGTTGAATTCGGGAATTGACTTCGCCAAATATCCACAGGCGAGGACGATTTTAGGTGGAGTAAGTATTAAATTTTAAAGACCTGTAAAATGGGAAGAAAAGCACTATATCTCCTTTTTTTGCTGATTACATTCTCCGGATGTGATTTTGGATTTATTGACAGGCCACAATTGGCAGTGCAAACTGCCGACGATTTTTATAAAACTGCCGACGATGCAAAAGCTGCTGTTACTTCTGTTTACAACTACTTTCAGAAATATGACTTTGAAGTTTCCAGGTTTGAATTTGGAGATATAGCCTCCGACGATGCCGAAAAAGGAGGTGAATCTGACAACGACCGTCCGTTTGTGAAAGATCTTGAATATTTTAGAACCCGGTCCGACAATTTTTCATGCGCAGCAATCTGGAACATTTGTTTTCGAGCCATTTACCAGGCAAATTATGCTATCGAAAACATCACTCCCATCGATATGGATGCAACCCTGAAACAGCGCTTTATTGCAGAGCTCAGGTTTATCAGAGCACATTTCTACTTCTACTTAAAAAATATATTTGGCGAGATGCCTCTGATAACCAAAGTTCTAACTTCTTTGGAATACCATCAGCCAAAAGCGACTTCAGAAGCAATCTGGAATCAGATTGAATCGGACCTGATTTTTGCCAGAGACAATTTGCCTTTGCGGTCGAAGTACGAACAGAGTGATCTTGGCAGAATAACAAAAGGTGCAGCCCAGGCGCTTCTTGCCAATGTGTACCTCTTTCAGAAAAAATGGGCACTGGCTAAGAAAGAAGCCAACGATGTGATATTATCCGGTGAATATAAACTTGAGCCACAGTTTGGCGATCTTTTCCAGATTAAGAAAAACGATTTCGGAGTTGAATCCATTTTTGAGATTCCGCATCAAACAACCAACACAGGTTGGGGCGATGATAATGAAGGAACGGTTGTTCCAGTGTTTTGCCGGAGCCGAAATGCGGGCGGATGGGGTTTTAATTGCCCTACATTCGATTTGCTTTCTGAATTTGAACCAGGCGATCCCCGCTTGATTCATACGTTTATGTTTGATGGCGACATCACCGAAGGTGAAGTTCAGTATAATCAATCCAGTCCTTCACATTTGTGTTCAAGAAAAGTATTTCTCACTCCATCTGAACGGATTGGATTTGATTCATCAGATGCCCCTTTCAACTTTAAAGAGATAAGATATGCCGAGGTTTTGCTGATTCATGCAGAAGCAGCCTGTGAAAACGGACACATTCAGGAAGCACTGAATTCACTCAACCAGGTACGAAAAAGGGCGCGCGAAAGCAACGCCTATGATTCAAAATTTACATTCAAAAATATCAACAAGTATCAGGTTTCTTCGGGCCGATACGAAATTTACAAATTTATAAACTACGATTTTCAGGAGGCCAACGCAAACAAGCAAAACCTTTTGCCTGATGTGAAAACCACCGACCAGCAAGCTTTACGGATGGCAATCAGACATGAGCGTCGCGTGGAGTTAGCTATGGAAAACAAACGATTTTACGATATCATCAGATGGGGTGACGCAGAAACTCATTTCCGCAATTTTGCAGCCAAATGGAATACAGGCAAAGGCAGCCAGTTCAGGAAAAACATCAACGAAATTTTCCCGATTCCCCAAGGTGAGATTGATGTTAATCCGAAAATGACTCAGAATCCGGGTTATTGATGACGCTTAGAAAATATAATTGAGCCCCATGTAGAATCCGGATTTGCCGTCTTGCTTATCAGAAGCTAAACCATAGTCGGCAGCGATTACAAAATTCTCGTTCATCACAACGCGCAGTCCACATCCATAGGAAATGTGCATTTTCTCAGCATCCCAATTAAAATATTGAGGTTCAATAATCGTATTTACGAGACCAACTTTACTTTTAACATCTACTTTCTTCGTTACACGGCCGAAATCGGCAAACGTGTTCAAACCAAGGTAAAAATTGTTTTTTATCCATTTAAACCGGACAAATTTCCAGCGAAGCTCAGTATTTCCGAGGAACACTCCATCGCCCACTACCCTGTTTCTTAAAATACCCCGAACCGTTTTTGCGCCTCCAAGTCCTTCGGCCGTCGCTCCGGTTAGAATTGAGGTGATCATTTGCGATTTATAATAAAAAGGTACATTTCCTGAAAGTGTTGTCTGATAAGCAAGGCGGTAAACAAATGATAAGTCATTGGGGATCAAAGTAAAATATTGTCTATGAATCAAACAAAGCCTCGAAAACGAACTCTCAGCACCCAGAATTTTTGGAGATACTTCCAACACAGCTTCTTCCCAAAGGCCTTTCATTGGATTTGGCTTGTTATCGCGCGAATCGTAAACCAAACCTCCCTTAAATGTAGGAACAAAACCACCATTGGCTTCCTTTGCATTCAGAATACCCCACGATTTGTAATTCTCGTAAAGCCCCGGTGTCACTGCTGGCGAAGGTAATTTGTCGCTTTCACTTTTCCCTTTGTTCAGTTTTTCCGTATCAACCGAGCCGATCTTGAAATTCTGAAGATTCATTCCGGCAATCCAACGAAACCGATCGCCCGAGATCTTTCCCTGCAAATCAATTTTTGCTCTCAACAACTTCCGATCGTATTTGTAAAACATACGCGTTCGGTAAAGTGAGCTTTTATCATCAGTCCAATCCTTGTTATAAACCGACTCGTAACCATTGAATCCATAAAAATCGTATGCCTGATCGGGCAGATAAGAAAGATCGAGCGAAGTGAATAACCCTCTGATCAACTGATCAGAGTTGTAGTAAAACCGGTAAATTCCACTTCCTTTTGTGAATCGCGAAACCTCGAAATAAAGCGAATGGTCGTAGTTTGGATAACGGCTACCATCTCCATAATCGTACAAATTAACTAAAGCGCCGTACTGAAATCCTAGATCTGTATCAAAAGTGATCGCCGGCAAAGCTCCAAAATTCCAATTCTTTTTTATCAAAACATCGTTTTGCTGATTTTGAGCCATCAAAAATTGAGATGCGAAAGCGAATACCATAAAAAGACAGATTTTTCTCATAGCTAACAGTTTCGTTTTAAACGAAGATAACCAAAAAAGCCATTACTTCAATTAAATCCATCCACGGAGCTTATAATACGCCAGAGCTGTGAGTTCTCGACCTACCAGAATTTCGTACTTCAAATGATTCCAGAACTGATAGCGAACCGTAATACTGCCGCCAATATCCGGACCAGTAATTTTTCTGCCGCCCAGTTCCCGGTCTTTAAAAATAAGGCTCGCTTCCAAAGCATGTTCGAATGCCGAAAGTGCATTCACTCTACTGAAACCCAACTTCCTGAATACTTTCACAGCCCTGCGCATGTGTTCAGGCGAAGTCACAATAAGGAAAGACTTTGTCTGTTTATCCTGACCCACCATTTTCTCAATGCACAGACCTTCCATTCGCGTGTTTGTTCCGACATTTTCGTACAAAATCCGGCTCTTGTCTATACCCTTTATAATTAATTCATTAGCAAGTAGTTTAACGGCGCTTTTCGAGTTGGTGGTATCTCCCGGTAACGAAATGATGATTTTACTTTCGGGCGATTCTTTTGCCGCGTAATAAACGTAATAGGCCCGCATGAGGTTCGATTCGCTGGGCATTCCACCACCGCCCAGCAAAACGATATAATCCGGTTTTTCGGTAATTTTTGATTCGGAGGTTCCCAGCCAGTAATATGCCCAGAATGGTAAACTAGTAAAGGCAAATACAAAAGAAATACACAGTAGAACTCCTAGAAAAATCAAGATCCGGAGAAAAAGAGTCCGTAAAAACTGTAACTTTTGCTTTACCATGATTGCTATTTTGTTGTAAAATCCGAAGGTATTGAAATTTTACAAGCGATTATTGGGGCGACCTGTATTTTCGTACAAATGGCTTTTATTTCCGATAAAAATTAAAATTATCATGCACCCAGTAGTCTTAAAATCAGACGCGATAAAGGATTCTGAAGCGAAAATATAACTGTCGGCACAAGACCCTGTAAGAAATAAGAACCTATCCGGATGAAATGGAAAGGAGCCAACATCACGACACTTTGATCCAAAACCGTACAAGCCAGTTGAACAGGCCATGGCTTTTGGTAAAAAGCCGGAAGCGTCGAAGTTCATGAAATTTGTTTTAGACCCTCACAAAAGCCGGTCTTCGAAAAATTCGGTTATATTGTACCCTAAATTTGAAATAGATCAAGGACTTCATGTCAAAAGTTCAGATAACTTTGATCCTGAAACCTTGAAATGTAAATCGATCTTATGAACAGATTACCAGCAACTATACGCTCGATTCAACATTCAGAAGCCATTTTGCTGATTGATGTAAGCGTTGAAAACGAATTATTTTCGGCCTTACTCATCGAATCTGGTACCCAGCCGACATGGCTTCGCGAAGGCGAAACAGTAGATGTAGTTTTTAAAGAGACTGAAGTTTCGCTAGCCAAAAATCTTTCGGGACAAATAAGTACGCGAAACAGAATGAAATGCTCTGTTTTGGCAATTGACCGGGGCGAATTGCTCAGTAAAGTGAAGCTGCTCTATCAAAATCACGTGATCTATTCGGCCATCACTACCCGATCTGTTGATTCACTCAAGCTGAAGGAAGGAGATCTGGTTGAAGCGCTTTTGAAATCGAATGAGGTATCACTAATGAAAAAGCAATAATTTGAAAATTAGGAGATTTGAGAATTTGAAGATGAAAATTGCACATTTTCAAATCCCCAAATCTTCAAATCGAAGGAATATGGATCCGCAATTTGTACAAACACTCTGGATAACTTTTAAACTGGCCTTTTTAACAACAGTTATACTGCTGGCTATAGGGCTTCCGTTTGCATGGTGGCTGGCCTACACAAAAGTCAGATTGAAGCCTTTTATTGAAGCGCTGGTGAGCATGCCAATGGTTTTACCGCCTTCAGTTATTGGCTATTACATGCTTGTGGCGTACAGCCCGCGCAACTGGTTTGGCGAATGGCTTGGCCGCGTTTTTGATGTTCGTCTGGCTTTTACGTTTGAAGGAGTTTTAATTGCTTCAGTGATATTCAGCTTACCATTTATGGTTCAACCACTCCAAACCGGACTTACTTCGTTGCCCGACACATTGCGCGAAGCGTCGTACACGCTCGGAAAATCAAAATGGACTACTTTTTTACGTGTTCTGTTGCCGAATATAAAGCCTTCGGTAATTACTGCCGTAGCGCTTACTTTTGCCCACAGTATCGGCGAATTCGGGATTGTATTGATGGTGGGCGGAAACATGCCGGGAGAAACACGGGTGGCCTCAATTGCTATTTACGATGAAGTTCAGGCACTTAATTTTAAAGCAGCCAATCAATATGCATTGATTTTATTTTTGGTTTCGCTCGTTTTACTGACAACGATTTACAGTGTCAATAGAAAATACAATTCATGGAAAATAATGTGATAGATATTGACATAGAGAAGCTAATGCATACCACGAATGGGCCAATGACGCTGGCTATTCGCACTTCGATCCGGCTCGGCGAACTGATCGCGTTATTTGGTCAGTCGGGTGCCGGAAAAACGACATTGCTGCGAATTTTATCCGGATTAGTCACACCCGACAAAGGACAAATTCGTTTTCGTGATGAAGTATGGTTTGATTCAGAAAAAAGAATCAATGTGCCGCCTCAACAACGCAACATTAGCCTGATGTTTCAGGACTATGCGCTTTTCCCAAATATGAATGTGGAACAAAACATACAGTTTGCTCAAACCGAAAAAAACCAGCAAAAAGTACTTGAGTTAATAGAATTATTGGGCCTCACCGAGCTCAGGAAACGAAGACCCTCAAGCCTTTCCGGCGGCCAGAAACAGCGGGTTGCACTGGCCCGTGCACTGGCGCGTAAACCTCAACTGCTTTTACTCGACGAGCCGCTCTCTGCTTTGGATGCCGAAATGCGTTCATCGCTTCAGGATGAGATTGTTAAAGTCCACCAGCTAGCCGGAGTAACAACAATAATGGTAAGCCACGACCTAAGTGAAGTTTTTCGCCTTGCATCTCAGGTTTTATACATCGAAAACGGAACAATTACCAGAACCGGTAAACCTGAAGAGGTATTTTCTGACAACAGTATCAGCGGCAAAGTGCAGATTACCGGAACAATTGCGAAAATTGACCGACACGAAGTAATAAATATCGTGACTGTTATAACAGGAAATAACCAAATTATAAGAGTTATTGCATTTGAGTCGGACCTGGAAACGTTGAAAACCGGAGATCAGGTGATGGTTTATTCCAAAGCCTTCAATCCAATTATCACCAAGCTGAAATAACCGGCACAAATTACGATTTAGCGTCCGAAGGTTTTTCTTTCCGGGCAGCCCAAAGTATGAGCCGAAGCGACTGGTCATACGTCATGTAATTCCACATCCAGTTGATAAAGATAAGCAGCCGGTTTTTTACTCCAACAATGGCCATCAGGTGAACAAACATCCACGTCAGCCAGGCAACGAATCCTGAAAATTTCAGGAAAGGCAAATCGGCAACAGCCCTGTTTCGCCCAATTGTGGCCATCGATCCTTTATCGACATATTTAAACGGATTTAGGTCTGCTTTTTTCTTAATGGCTTTGAAGTTTCGGGCGAGGTTTGCTCCTTGCTGAATGGCTACCTGCGCCACCTGCGGATGCCCGTTGGGGTAATCTTCGGTTGTCATGACAGAAGAATCGCCAATAGCAAAAACATCATCCAGTCCTTTTACACGGTTAAACTCATCGACAAGAATGCGACGAGCGCGGCCAACAGATTCGTCCGGTATTCCGGGCGGAACAACACCGCTGATTCCAGCTGCCCAAATAACGAGTTTTGTTTTTATTTCCTCACCATCTCCAAGTTTGAGTATTTCCCCGTCGTAATCAACTACCCTGGTGTTCGTTCTGACATTTATTTTCAGGCGCTTCAAGTAGAAAAGCGATTTTTCTGACGCGTGCCTCGACATACTAGCCAGCAACGAAGGCGACCCTTCAATAATGCTTACCTGCATCAGGTTCATGTTCAAATCGGGATAATCTTTCGGAAGCACAAACTCTTTCATTTCGGCAATGGCGCCGGCAATTTCAACGCCGGTTGGTCCACCACCCACCACAACTACATTCAGTAAAGCCTTCTTCTCTTCCTCAAACTCGTCAAATAGTGTGACTGCTTTTTCAAGATTGGTCAAAATTCGATTTCGTAGTGCCATGGCTTCTGCTACCGATTTCATTGGAATGGCGTGTTTCTCGAGATTTTTCATTCCGAAAAAATTGGAATTTACACCGGTTGCAATCACCAGATAATCGTACCAAACGGTATCGAGACTGGTCTGTATTTCTTTCTTTTCGGTATCAACCGCGTAAACTTCGGCAACGCGGATATAAACATCTTTCCGGCTTTGGAATATTTTTCGGAGAGGAAAGAGGATTGAACTTGGCTCCAGACCAGAGCTGGCAACCTGATAAAACAACGGCTGAAACTGATGGTAGTTGTTTTTGTCGATCAGTACAATTTGGTATCCGGAACCAACCAGTTTCTTGGCCAATTTTAGTCCGGCAAATCCTGCACCAATTATTACAATTCTTTTTTTTGCTGTTTCGGGTATATTGACTGACATCTGTTTGTATTTTATTTGTTTGTGTTTTACGACATGAATTAAACGTTTTTCACGTCCTGGAGGTTGTTTTTCTTAGGTTAATTAATCGTTTCAGTAGTATTAAATATCTTATATTTCAATGGTTTTTGATTCATCAGCTCTTTACAGAATGAAGTCAAACTTTTAAAGTTTAATTTTAATGATTATTTATCAACTGGCTAAAAAAGTTTGAGATAAAAAGATAAGTGTTATTTTTACATTTTAAGTTTTAAACCCGTTACAAACGAGAGAGTATTCTTTAAATAGCGACTAACTAAATTATTCCAAATAATGAAGAAATTTATCCCTTTCGTTCTTTGTTTTTTAACAGTTACAGTTATTTCGAGGGCGCAATTTTCGGTTGTTTCGCCTCACTCTCTTACCGAAGCACGCATTGAAGCCGGTAAGCAGATTACTTACAGCGTATTTTATAGCGGCAAACCCGTTATAGCCAATTCACCTATAAAATTTGAGTTTAGACAAGCGGCACCACTGGCGGAAGATTTTGCTGTTTTAAAAACTTCAACGAAAGAAATTAACGAAACCTGGACCCCGGTTTTGAAAAGGCAATCTTCTATTCTTAACAATTGCAATGAACTGACGATTCAGCTTCAGGAGAAAAAGTTTCCCAGGCGAACCTTTAATCTGGTATTTCGGGCTTACGACGATGGTGTGGCTTTTCGTACCGAGTTTACCGGTCCCGATAACAATCACGAATATGTGATTACAGACGAGTTGGTTACATTCAATTTCACGGCTGATCACGATTGCTGGGCGGCCAACCACGGTTCGTACCGGTCGTCGCAGGAAAACGAATACTTCAAACGGAAACTTTCTGAAATTACCGATCAAATGGTAATCGGATTACCAATGACTGTGAAGGTGGCTGACGATTGTTATGCTGCAATTACCGAAGCCGAAATTGATGATTACGCCGGAATGTACCTGAAACCCGGGCATTCAGCCAGTGGTTTTTCGGTTCGTTCGAGCCTATCTCCTTTGCCAAAACAGCCTGATAATGGAGACAGAGTGAAGTTTAAATTTCCGCACAAGACACCTTGGCGGGTAATTATGCTGGGCAATTCTCCGGGCAAATTGGTTGAGTCGGAAATCGTGATGAACCTGAATCCACCTTGCGCCATTGCCGATCCGTCGTGGATAAAACCAGGTATGTGTGCCTGGGACCACTGGTGGAGCGGCGAAGTGAAAATGGACAACGAAACCATCAAAAAATACATCGATCTGGCCTCGGAAATGGGATGGCCCTACCAGTTAATCGACTGGCAATGGTATGGACCGTTCAATACACCTGAAGCCAACATCACCAAAGTGGCACCACAGCTCGATATGCCCGGCATTCTGGCTTATGCCAAAAGCAAGAACGTGAAATGCTGGGTTTGGCTGTACAATACCGATGTCGATCATTCCGATTGGGATAAAGCCTGTGCAACTTACGAGAGTTGGGGCATTGCGGGCGTAAAAATCGATTTTATGGACAGCGACGATCAGCAAATGGTAAACTGGTATCATCGTATTGTAAAAACCGCTGCCGCGCATCATTTGATGGTTGATTTTCACGGAGCTTATAAGCCCGATGGTTTCCAGAGAACCTATCCAAATTTGGTTACCCGCGAGGGCGTTATGGGCAACGAGTACAACAAATGGTCGCTGCGGGTAACTCCTGAACATGTCACCACATTGCCATTTACCCGGATGCTGGCTGGCCCGATGGATTTCACGCCAGGAGGATTCCTGAATCGTACTCCGGAAAAATTTCAAAACGGAACACCTGCTCAGGTTTTAGGAACACGGGCAATGCAGCTGGCCGAGTTTGTGGTGTTCGACAGCCCGTTTATGGTGTCCTGCGATCATCCGGATAATTACAAAGGCAAATTGGGCGAAGAATTCCTGAAGAAAGTGAAAACGATGTGGGATGAAACCCGCATCTTGAACGGACAAATCGGAGAATACATTACTTCAGCCCGTCGTTCGGGAAATGAATGGTTTATTGGCTCTTTAAACAATAGTGAAGCCCGAACTTTGGAAATTAATCTTAATTTCCTGGGTAACGGAAAATACAAGATGGTGGCATTTCAGGACGATCCAGAATCGGG
>DAOPZV010000012.1:24767-26691 GCA_035353575.1 Prolixibacteraceae bacterium
ATATGCTCGAACAATTAAAAGAAGAAGTTTGGAAAGCCAATTTGGACTTGGTTAAGCACGGATTGGTGATTTTCACCTGGGGAAATGTGAGTGGAATCGACCGCCAAAGTGGTTTGGTGGTAATTAAACCCAGCGGAGTTTCTTACGACGTGATGAAGCCTTCGGATATGGTGATTCTTGATTTGGAAGGTAATATTGTTGAAGGTAATTTAAAACCATCGAGCGATGCGCCAACCCACCTCGAATTGTACCGCAATTTTCCGAATATAGGTGGAATTGTACACACACATTCTGAGTGGGCAACCAGCTGGGCACAGGCAGGCAAAGGCATTCCGGCTGTAGGAACTACTCACGCCGATTATTTTTACGGAGAAGTTCCATGTACCCGCAAAATGACCGAAGCAGAAATTAAAGGTGAATACGAACTCGAAACCGGTAAAGTAATCGTAGAAACTTTTAAAGGGCTTGATCCTGATATGATTCCGGGCGTACTGGTAAGCAACCACGCGCCTTTCAGTTGGGGCAAAAATGCGGATGATGCCGTTCACAATGCCGTTGTTTTGGAAGAAGTAGCCAAAATGACTTTCCGGAGCTTTCAGCTTAATCCGGCAACCACAATGGATCAGGTGTTGCTCGACAAACATTTCCTGCGCAAGCATGGAAAAAATGCCTACTACGGTCAGAAATAGTAGATTTTTACCGGTTCAGGGTGAAAAAAGTATCTACTGTCGCTAACTTGTAATTAGCATCAACCAAAGCAGAATTCTATTTTTAAATTGAAAAATTAAATATCAAAAACCAATAAAATGACTCAGGCAAAATACACGATCGGGCTCGATTATGGTACCGATTCTGTTCGTTCGCTCATCGTGAACGTTGAAAATGGCGAAGAAGTAGCAAGCGTAGTTTTTGAATATCCGCGCTGGAAAAAGCAATTGTATTGCGATGCTCCCAACAATCAGTTCCGTCAGCACCCGAAAGATTACCTGGAAGGAATGGAATACACCATCGTCGAGGCCTTGAAAAAAGCTCCGGCTGGAGTGGCCGAAAACGTAGTTGGTATCTCAATCGACACTACTGGTTCAACACCGATTGCTGTTGACGAAAAAGGCACACCGCTGTCGCTGACTTCAGGATTTGAGGAAAATCCGAATGCCATGTTTGTGCTTTGGAAAGACCACACGGGAGTGAAAGAAGCCGACGAGATTAATGAACTGGCTAAAAAATGGAACATCGACTTTACTAAGTTCGAAGGTGGAATTTATTCTTCGGAATGGTTTTGGGCCAAGTTGTTGCACGTGATTCGTGAAGATGCCGGTGTTTACCGCGCAGCTTATTCTTGGGTTGAGCATTGCGATTGGATTCCTGCTATTCTGACCGGAAATACCAATCCAAAAACATTGAAACGTTCGCGTTGCGCCGCCGGTCATAAAGCCATGTGGCACGAAGCTTTTGGCGGGCTTCCAACCGAAGAATTCCTTGTAAAACTTGATCCACTTTTGAGTGGACTGAAAGACCGTTTATTCAAAGAAACATATACCTGCGATGTAGCTGCGGGAACAATCACTCCGGAATGGGCTAAAAAACTAGGCTTGCCTGCTAATGTAAAAGTTGGAGTTGGTGCATTCGACGCTCATCTTGGTGCTGTGGGTGCTGAAATTGAACCCTATTACCTAAGCAAAGTAATGGGTACTTCAACCTGCGACATGCTTATTGCCCCAATGGAAGAAGTGGGCGACAAGCTGATCAGCGGTATCTGCGGACAGGTTGATGGCTCCATTGTTCCCGGAATGTTGGGAATGGAAGCAGGTCAGTCGGCATTTGGCGACATTTATGCATGGTTTAAACGTGTGCTGATGTGGCCATCGGAACAAATTATTACTTCGAGCACACTGATTGATGAAGCGACCAAGGAGAAAATGAT
>DAOPZV010000012.1:26791-36200 GCA_035353575.1 Prolixibacteraceae bacterium
GCCCGCTCCGAACAGGCTTGCGCATTAGGTTCGGCAATGGCTGCGGCTGTTGTAGCCGGAGTTTACTCAAATACAGCTGAAGCTCAAAAGAAAATGGGTGGTGGCTTCGAAACTACTTATTTCCCGATTGCAGCCAATGCTGCCAAATACCAGACTTTGTATGCTAAATACCTCAAATTAGGCGAATTGATAGAGTTTGGGTTAAAATAATGCATTATTCCATCTGTAAAAAAAGAGGTTTTGTGAATGCAAAACCTCTTTTTTATTCCATATTTTCCAAATACGGATAAAGGTTGATTAAAAACTCTTGGTTGTACAATTTTGCGTTTTGTTCCAATAGCCTGAAGCCAGTTGAGGATAAATCGAAAATCGCATCAAAATGCCTTACCATCAACACTTTTGTCTTTTCATGAACCTCAGCCCCAAGGTCAAGAATTTGAGAAGAAATTCTCAATTTCAGGTTAACTTTTGTCATCGCTTCCAGATCCTCTTCCAGCCTGTAATCCGGATAATTGCGATCTTTATCAATCACTGCTTCGGTTGAATTCAATATGGCAACCGCATACAAAAACATCAGATTTTCAACTACTTCATCAAAAACAAAATCGGGATACCACTCTTTAATAACCTTAAAGACCTCACGATAAAACTCTTCTTTAAAAATACTGTAGAAGGAGTCGGCTTTCTTAATGCCTTCTAAAATCGATTTGATATTGCCTTCGTTGTCAAATTCCATATCTGATATTTCTAAAGGGTTTTGTTGTCAATTAACAAATTGAATGCCGAAAAAGATCAATAAATAAAGAAATTCCACGTCAGAATCAGATTTTTTGGTTCTTGTTTGGCAGTCAAAACTAGTCGATTTCGTCGTTCCATTTTTCGCAATCGAAATACGCCAATGTGGCAAAAAAGGAATACCAACAAAATCAATCAACAGGCTGATAACGAATATAAAAACACAGGACCTTTCTACCCTCTCGTAGAATAATTTTCAGGACCAGACATATTCAAAAAAAAAGGGTCTGCTTCCGCAAACCCTCATTCAGTATATATCTTCCTGGTCTTATTTATTTCCTTTAACGCGGCTCCACATTTCCAGCACTTTGTCGTTTTTATCCATGAAATCGTGCAACAACACGCAGCGATCGACAACTGAACTATCGGGATATTGAATTGGATTGATGTGAAGTTTTCCGTTTCCTGGGCCAAAGAAATAGCTCAGATTTGTTGTTTCGGTGATTGTAGAATCAGACTGTGCTTTTATTATTTCAGGTGTAGCCACGGCACTGCAATAACCACTTACTTCCATGTTTCGCAACGCAATTTTTGCCTGGCAAAGATAATTCAGGAAATAGCTTGCAGCCTTAACATTGCGGGCATACTTGGGAATTACCCACCCGTCGAACCAAATGTTGCTGCCTTCGTTCGGAACAACGTAGTCGAGCGATACTCCAACTTTTTTACCCTCGTCAATGGCCCAAACCGCATCTCCACTCCAGGCATAATCCATCAAAACTTCGCCTTTAGTCATCATTTCCTTGCCAAAGTCGGCTTCCCACCCGGCAAGGTTCGGACGCAATGCTGTCAATTGTTTTTCAACCATCGCGATATCGTCGTCGGTGTGATCGTTGGAAACATCATATCTGGTGCGCTTTCCGGAAGTAATCTGATCATAAAATCCATAAGTTGCAGCCATGTTGTAAACATCCCAGTAGTGATCTTTCATCAGGATCTTTCCTTTATATTTCGGATCCCAGAGGCAAGCCCAGGATTTAACATCGTCTTTTGAAACTTTTGCGGTATTGTATAAAATTCCTGAAGTTCCCCACATGTATGGAACCATGAAATCTTCGGCCTTCTTTCCGGGAACGCTGAAAGCATCCATTCGACCACGTAAAAAAGGAGAAATATTTTCGAGAGAACTACCAGTTTTTCCAAAATTTCGGTCAATCGGCAAGAGCAAATCGTTTTTCAACATTTTCTCAATAACATACTGCGTTGGACAAGTTAAGTCGAAATCTTCCTTTCCCATTGCGATTTTAGTGTACATCACTTCAGGCATATCAAAAACCTGATAAACAATTTTCACGTCTTCACCGGTTTGTTCTTTGTACCAAACCGGGAATTCTTTTAACAGGTCCTCGTCAATGTAATCTGACCAGTTATAAATTTTCAATACCTTTTTTCTGGAATCGTCACTCTGTTTACACGCTTGAAATGAGTAAACTGCTGAAACCAAAAGCAACGCGATAATTACTCTGCCAGTAATTTTTTTTGCCGAAAATGTTTTCATTGATTTAATTATTGGAGTTATAGGTTATATTCTTTTGGGCCGAACGCCTGTTAATTACCAAAAGCAGCAACAAAACAACAATAAAAATAATTGCCGAAAGAGGCCGCAATTCTGGAGTCAAACCACCTCTGCGAGCATCTGCATAAATGTAAGTTGATAAAGTTTCGAGTCCTTCGTTTCCGATTGTAAATAAGGTGACCACGAAGTCATCTATCGACAGAGTAAATGCCAAAATGAAGCCACTGATCATGCCCGGTTTTAATTCAGGAATCAGTATTTTTCTTACTGCAACAAATGGCGTTGCACCCAAATCAAGGGCTGCTTCGTACAAATTCGTGTTCATACGACGCAAACGAGGCAAAACACTCAGCACAACATAAGGTGTGCAAAAAGTAATGTGCGCCAGAATAACAGTTGTGTATCCCTGCGAGATGCCCAGGCTGACGAAGAGAAGAAACATTGAAATGGCAGTAATAATGTCTGGATTCAATATCGGAATGGTGTTGACCATCTTGATCGCCTGTTGCGACCGGTGCTGAAGATTATGAATTCCAATTGCCGCCATTGTTCCGAGCAATGTTGCTGAAAATGCAGCAATTAAGCCAATTATCAAGGTATTCCACAAAGCGCTGGTTAGCGAATGATGTATCCCTCCCTTAAAAATAGATGCGTACAATTTCAGCGAAAAACCAGTCCAGTTACCAAGTACTTTTGCTTCGGTAAACGAAAAAATAATGATAATCAGAATTGGAGCATAAAGCAGCACCAATAAAAGTCCGAGGTACGATGAAGATAAAATTCGCTTCTTCATAACAGGTTGCCCTCCTCCGCAGCTTTAGTATTCTCATCGCGATTTAGCAATGCAGTTAACCCGATCAGCAAGAGCATTATAAGCGATAACGCAGCTCCATAGTTCCATGTTCCGTTGTAAATATTTTCCTGAAGTGTTGTTCCGAAGAGCTTTATATTGTTGATTGTCAACAACTCGGCGATAGCAAAAGTTGAAATAACCGGCATAAAAACCATAATCACTCCACTGATAATTCCGGGAACTGACAACGGTAATTCTGTTTTCAGGAATACCTGACGAGGGTTGGCTCCAAGATCCTGCGCGGCTTCAATCAAACTCTTGTCGGTTTTCTGTAAAATATTGTAGATCGGATAAATCATGAATGGCAAAAAGTTGTAAACCATACCAAAAATAAGCGCTCCCTCGCCTAGCGGTATCTTGAAAAAGTCGAACAAAGCTACCGTTGCCAAAGTCCGGATCAGAAAGTTAATCCACATCGGGAGAATAAAAAGAATGACAAGCAATTTCGCGGTTCGCGCTTCCATTTTACTGAGAATGTATGCGGCCGGATAACCTATCAGAATGCAAATCACTGTAGTTATCATTGCAACTACAACCGAATAAATAAAAGTATTCATCGCCTCAGGATGTATCCAAAATTTCTGGATGTTGGCAAACGTAAACTGGCCGTCCTGATTGGTAAATGCATAGTAAACGATCAACGTCATCGGAACGAGCACAAAAAATACCAGAAACAAGGCATAAGGAATTGCCCAGTTTCTTCTTCGTCCCAAAAATGAAAGTAATTGATTCTGCATTTCTTCCTAATTTATGCTTTCTCCAAATGAATGTTTTGGGAAGGAATGCTAATTCCTATGCGGTCGCCATCGTCCCAAATATCGTTCGTATCCACAAAAATATGGTCGGTTCCCTCAACTAAAATAGTGAGGTGATAGTGGTTTCCTTTGTATAAAATCAAACGGATCACGCCTTTTAAATCGCCATCATCTTCACTGTCGAACAGCGTAACATCGGCAAAATCAACAAATACTTTAACTTCTGTTCCGGCAGCATAATTCGCAGCCTCCTTGCATTCAAATGTGTTATCAAGAAATTTCACATGCGACTTGTCAACAATTGTTCCGTCGAAAGCATTGCGCGCGCGTTCTTTCTTCATAACATGAATATCAAACGGCTTTACCTTCATTCCAACTGTTTTACCTACTTCAAAACAATGGTAATCCTGAATCATAAATTCAAAGCCTTCGTCTGTGGTTACCATCATTTCGTAATGAACTCCCTTGAAAATGCTCGAAGTAACAACTCCCGAGAACTGTGCTGCATCTGACATTTCGAAAATATAAATATCCTCCGGACGAATAACCACATCAACCAATTCATTTGGTTCAAAATCTTTATCAACACACTCGAATTGAAGTCCGGCACATTCTACCAGCTCATCTTTCAGCATCTTTCCATCCAGAATATTGCTTTCGCCAATGAAATCAGCCACAAAAGAGTTCGCCGGCTCGTTGTATATTTCGGTAGGAGAACCAATTTGCTGAATTTTTCCTTCGCTCATTACAACAATGCGATCACTCAAAGTCAATGCTTCCTCCTGATCGTGCGTCACATACAAAAAGCTGATGCCCAACTTCTTGTGCATGGCTTTTATTTCCATCTGCATATCTTTGCGCATTTTCAGGTCGAGGGCTGCCAGTGGTTCGTCGAGCAACAAAACTTCTGGTTCGTTTACAATGGCGCGTGCGATGGCTACCCGTTGCTGCTGTCCTCCTGAAAGCGAATCAACATCGCGTTTCTCGTAATCCATCATGGTTACGATTTTCAATACCTGCTTCACCCGTTTTTGGATTTTCTCTTTCGGAAGTTTTTTGAGTTGAAGCCCGAACGCTATATTGTCGTAAACATTCAGGTGGGGGAAAAGCGCATACCGCTGAAATACTGTGTTCACAGGTCTTAGATGTGGCGGAACCTGTGTCATATCCTTAGCGGCAATGGTTATCTTGCCTGCTGTTGCTTTCAGAAATCCGCCAATTAGCCTCATCAAAGTTGTTTTTCCACAACCCGAGGGACCTAAGATGGTAACGAATTCGCCTTTCTTTATTGATAGATTAATGTTCTGCAGAACTGTTTTGTCGCCAAAAGAATGAGACAATTGTTCAACAGTTATAATGTCAGTTGTTTGCGCCATTGCTCGTTAAAATGCTCATTGAGTTTATAAAAGACAAACATTTTGTTCGAAATCAAAAATAGAAATTTAAGGGGATTATGATGGGCTTCGTGGCAAAATGTTTTCGCCTTTCAAAAAAAATAACCAGTCTATTTTATTCCCTTCATCAAAATATCTTCTGTTCCCATCAAAATCGAAGGATTTAGTTCGGGCCTCATCCATTTCAACAGGTTTGCCATGTTCTTCTGTGTAATTACCACACAACCCGAGCTCGAATTTGGAGAATTGCCAAAACTGAGGTGTAAAAAGATGGCACTACCCATGCCCTTCATAACTGGATTGGTATTGTAGTTGATTACCATACACAATTTGTATTCGTCGCTCGAAATTTTTAATCTTTCGAATGACTTCGCATTCGTGTTTCCTTTGACATATTTGTTGTAATCGGGCGATTCCGGATCGTCGATCCATTTATCTTCTGCTGAAGTTTGCTGGTGAGGCATTTGTGTGTCGATATCTTTTTCATAACCGAAAAGCTGACCCAGGCTGAAAAAACCGGTTGGCGATTTTCCATCCCCTTCCCTTTTTTGTCCCGGAGCCGCAAATCCGTTTCTGCCAATTCCAGCTTCAATCGCCTCAGATGCTGCTTTCCAGCGATTTCCCTTTTTCTCCAAAGCAACCAGCCATGCAGAATCGTCCGACTCGTTACCATTAAAAACAACAATCAACTGGCCAACAGATTCCGACAAGTTCGAATTCTGCCGCACTATTTGCAAAGCTTTTGAAACCCGTGGGTCTGGCTTTTTACACATGGCCATATTTGCCGTGCCAAACAAAAAAAACTGTATAAAGAAGATGTGCAAAATCAATCGTGTCATACATGTTGGTTCTGAGCAGTTTTGTTTTCTCAAATATATTGTTTTTCAAGACCTGTGCAAGAAAGCAGTTCTATTGAATTAGCTATTTCATCCAAGATTTAATTTTTAGCTGTCAATTCAGGTTCGTATTATGCAAATAAATACATACGTTTGGGAAACGTTAAAAACACCTCAAATTGATTTTGATTTTTGATGTGTCGTTTAAACACTTATCTTTACACAACTAAAACTAAAAACACTCAAATCACAATTTTATGAAGAAATTACTCGGATATCTGGCTCTTGCAGCTATCGTGTTTTCGTGCGCAGCGCCAAAAAAAGAATTCACTCCAATCTACTCAAAGGCCGATTTTGAAAAAGAAGTTAACGGGAAGAAAACGACCCTTTTTACTTTAAAAAATGAAGGCGGAATTACCGTGACCCTTACAAACTACGGAGCTAAAATAGTTTCGGTTTTTGCGCCAGACAAGAGCGGAAACATTGAAGACGTTGTGCTTGGATATAAGTCTGTTGATGGCTATGTTACGGGCGATGCCGGACAAGGTGCAGTGGTAGGTCCTTATGCCAACCGAATTGCGAACGGCCAGTTTGAAATCGACGGGCAGACGTACCAGTTGCCGGTTAACAACCACAAAGCTTGTTTGCATTCTGGACCTGACAGTTTTTATCGCCAGGTTTACGACGCCAAAGAAGTTCAGACAGCCGACGGACCTGCTGTAGAAATGACGTTGCAAAGTACCGATGGACAGTGGGGTTTCCCTGGAAATAAGAACGTGAAAGTTACTTACACGTTAACCAAAGACAATGGGTTAAAAATTGATTATGAAGCAACTACCGACAAAGCTTGCTACTTCAACCTGACCAACCACGTTTATTTTAATCTGAAAGGTGAAGGAATGGGTGATATTCTCGATCACGTATTGGTTGTTGATGCCGACAAATCAACAGCAGTAGCCGACTCCGAACTTATTCCAACCGGCGAAATTGTTAGCATCAAAGGAACTGCGATGGACTTTACCACTCCGCATACCGTTGGCGAACGTATAAACGATTCGATGGAACAATTGAAAATGGGTGGAGGTTACGACCACAATTATATTTTGAATAAAGATCAGAACGGACACGAAATGACTTTCTGTGCGAGCCTCTACGAGCCAAAATCCGGACGTTTTATGGAATGCTTCACAACCGAACCTGCGGTTCAACTGTATTCAGGTAATTTTTTGAAAGGAAATATTATTGGCAAACGTGGCAATCCATATAACTATCGCAATGGTATTTGCCTCGAAACACAGCATTACCCCGATTCGCCACACCATCCAAATTTTCCAAATACGCTCTTGAAACCGGGAGAAACCCTTAAATCAACAACAATTTATAAGTTCTCGGTTAAGTAATTAACCGGTACTTCAAAAAATCCCGACAAGTTAATTTGCCGGGATTTTTTGTTATAATTTACTGATATCGTGCTGGTTTAAAAACTAATTCTGCATTTCGTTGTTCTTGCATCTAAAACTTAAAATATTGAATATGGATGCAAAAACTGATTCTTCGACTTTGAGTAAATCCCCTTTTTACAGTCAACATTCTCTGCTACTTCGCATTTGGCACTGGCTAACATTTTTGTTTATAATGGGATCAATTGTAACAGTACTTGTAAACTCCACTGTACTTTCACCACGAGAAAATATAAAACTGGTTCAGGAACAACTGCAAAAGAAAGGTGTAACGGTAACCGACGAGCAAGCCTTTGCAGTTTCTCACGAATATGAAGACAAAATGTGGGACGTTCATAAACTCATCGGATTTGGACTTGCGGCATTATTTTTATTCAGGATATTGATTGAAACAGTAGTCCCTTCCGAAGAACGAATAATTAACAAATTCAGAAAGGCAAAGGAAATCCAAAGGCTAAACGACAACAACAAAACAGAATACACGCATTATCTTCGTGTACGCCTCACCTACTCTATTTTCTTTTTGTTGCTCTTTTGTATGATTTTAACTGGTTTGGGAATGGCTTTTGGACGCGATTTGGGATTTAGCCGCGATATTTTCAGATCGATAAAGAATTTTCATGCATTTATTCAATACTTAATTTACGCGTTTATTGTAGTTCATCTGGTTGGTGTAATTCTGGCCGAAAACGGAAAATTAAAAGGAATTGTATCAGGCATGATTAACGGTAATAAACACTGAAAATAAGTCGATTAACATTTTTTAAGACTTTTATTTGATGTTTGCCCGTATGAAATGGTAGGGTATCATGCGTTTAAATGGTAAAAGTGTTGTTCAGATCTGAATTAACAATGAAAGATTTTGAAGGGAATTCTGAACAACCAGTCATTAACAATTTAAATATTGAAAGTCATGAAAAATCTAGTTAAAATTGGAACAGCGCTTCTTGCGGGCATGGTAATGCTTATCACTTCGTGCTCCAAACAAGACGACTCAGTCGGCGGTGCAAACGGCAAAGGGACGTTGACGCTTAAACTCACTGACGCACCATTCCCGGTAAGCGTTGTTGACAAAGTAGTTGTATCAATCGACAAGATTGAAATTCGATCAACTGCAACACTTAGCTCAACGACAACATCCTCCACCACTTCCGATTCCAAGGACTCAAATTTCATCACTCTTTACCAAGGAGCCTCGCTGGAATATAACCTTCTCGAGCTTCAGAACGGACTTACTACTGACTTGTTAAGTATGGATATTCCGGAAGGAACTTACGACTTCCTGAGATTGCACGTAGCTTCGTCAAAGATCTACCTGAAAGATGGGACAAGCTTTGACATGAAAATTCCAAGTGGTTCGGCTAGTGGCTTAAAAATAAAAATTAGTCCTGCTCTGGTTATTGAAAATGGAGTTTCCAGTGAAGTTGTTCTGGATTTTGATGTTAGCAAATCTTTCGTGGTTCAGGGAAATGCAAAATCGCCTCACGGAATAAAAGGCTTCATGTTTAAACCGGTACTGCGTGCTGTTTGTCAGAAATACAGCGGAATTTTGTCTGGAAAAGTTGTAAGCAACGCAAATTTACCACTTGCCGAAGCCCATGTACAGATTTTCCGTGCCGATACTGTTTACACTTCAGCAATTACAGATTCGAAAGGTAATTATGCTATGCTCGGGTTGCCATCGGGCGATTACAAACTTGTTTGTGACTTAGATAACTATGTTTCGTTAACCGTCCCTGCCGTAAACATTCAGCCACGGGCAGTTACCTATGTTGACATTAAACTGGCGGCCATTGGAGC